>NZ_BSPB01000031.1:0-43891 GCF_030160815.1 Hydrogenophaga electricum
GCGACAACGTGTCGATCACCGTCAAGCTGATCGCCCCCATCGCCATGGAAGAAGGTCTGCGCTTCGCCATCCGTGAAGGCGGCCGTACCGTCGGCGCCGGCGTCGTGGCCAAGATCATTGCCTGATTTTCCTGCTCGTCAGGGTTGAAAGCCAAGTAGGGGTATAGCTCAATTGGCAGAGCGTCGGTCTCCAAAACCGAAGGTTGGGGGTTCGATTCCCTCTGCCCCTGCCACAGGACAGTCAGCCGGCAAAGTCTGATTTTTTGCCTCGTTCTGTGTTCACAAGCCCGCCGAAGTCGTCAAGACCTCTGGTGGGCTTGCGTGTCTGAAGCTGGGCGCGTTCCTGCTCGCTGTAAGGCACGCCTTCCGTACTGAATCGTCTGGATCCTCATGGCCACTTCCGAAGTTCAAACCGTCAACACCGGAGCCGACAAGGCCAAGCTGGCTGGCTCGGTGGCCTTGCTGCTGGCTGGTTTTGTGGCGTTCTACCTGTTGTCGGGAAAAGGTGCGCTTGCACAGTGGGGCGTTCTGCTGGTGGCGGTTGCCGCGGCGGTGGGGATGTTTGTCGTGTCGGAGTCCGGGCGCCAGCTGGTGGCCTTTTTTCGCGATGCGTGGCGCGAGACCAAAAAAGTGGTCTGGCCTGCCCGCAAGGAAACCATCCAGATGACGGCTTACGTGTTTGTGTTCGTGGTGGTCATGGCGCTGTTCCTGTGGCTCACGGACAAGACGGTCGAGTGGGCGTTCTACGACCTGATTCTCGGCTGGAGGAAGTAATGAGCGACCAAAAAACGTCTTTGGGCGTGCCGACCGAAGGCATGCGCTGGTATGTGGTGCATGCCTATTCGGGTATGGAAAAGGCCGCTGAGCGCAATATCGTCGAGCGCATCAACCGCGCCGGCATGCAGGACAAGTTTGGTCGCATCCTGGTGCCGACCGAGGAGGTGGTCGAGGTCAAGAATGGCCAGAAGCGCACCACCGAACGCAAGTTTTTCCCCGGGTATGTGCTCGTGGAAATGGTGATGGATGACGACACCTGGCATTTGGTGAAGCACACCAACAAGGTCACGGGCTTTGTGGGCGGTGCGCGCAACCGGCCCGTGCCGATTTCTGAAGAGGATGTTCAGAAGATCGTCGACCAGATGCAGGAAGGCACCGACAAGCCGCGTCACAAAGTGGAATTTGTCGTGGGCGAATACGTGCGCGTCAAGGAAGGCCCTTTCACCGACTTCAATGGCACGGTGGACGAGGTCAACTACGAAAAGAGCAAGCTGCGCGTGTCGGTGACCATTTTCGGTCGCGCGACGCCCGTGGAGCTGGAATTCAGTCAGGTCGAAAAAGCCTGAGTTTTCAGAAGCAGGTGGTTCGGTCCGGCGCCTGTTTCTCCGTTTTCATCCGGACCCCCCATCGCGAGGAGGCTGCATGCACTGCGGCCGTTTGGACTCGCAGGAGCTGAAATATGGCGAAGAAAATCGTCGGCTTCATCAAGCTGCAAGTGCCAGCTGGTAAGGCCAATCCCTCTCCCCCGATCGGTCCGGCGCTGGGTCAGCGCGGCCTGAACATCATGGAGTTCTGCAAGGCGTTCAACGCCCAGACCCAGGGCGTCGAGCCCGGTCTGCCGCTGCCGGTGGTGATCACCGCTTTTGCGGACAAGAGCTTCACGTTCATCATCAAGACCCCCCCGGCGACGACCCTCATCAAGAAGGCCATCAAGCTGGACAAGGGTTCTCCGGTGCCCAACAAGCAGAAGGTCGGCAAGATCACCCGCGCTCAGCTGGAAGAAATCGCCAAGACCAAGATGAAGGACATGACCGCTGCCGACATCGATGCAGCCGTCAAGACCATCGCCGGCTCTGCCCGTTCGATGGGTGTGATCGTGGAGGGTGTGTGACATGGCCAAGCTGACCAAGAAGCAAAAAGCCCAGCAAGGCAAGATCGAAACCACCAAGCTCTACCCGCTGGCCGATGCGCTGGCGCTGGTGAAGGAATTCGCCAACGCCAAGTTCGACGAGTCCATCGATGTGGCCATTCAGCTCGGCGTGGACGCCAAGAAGTCTGACCAGGTGGTGCGTGGCGCCGTGGTGCTGCCCAATGGCACCGGCAAGACCAAGCGCGTGGCGGTGTTCGCTCAGGGTGCCAAGGCTGAAGAAGCCAAGGCCGCTGGCGCGGATGTGGTCGGTTTCGACGACCTGGCTGCCGACATCAAGGCTGGCAAGATGGACTTCGACATCGTGATCGCCTCGCCCGACGCGATGCGCATCGTGGGTACCCTGGGTCAGATCCTGGGCCCGCGCGGCCTGATGCCGAACCCGAAGGTCGGTACCGTGACGCCCGACGTCGCGACGGCCGTGAAGAACGCGAAGGCCGGTCAGGTGCAGTTCCGCGTCGACAAGGCCGGGATCATCCATGGCACGATCGGCCGCCGCTCGTTCGACGCCGACAAGCTGCAGGGCAACCTGTCGGCACTCGTCGATGCGCTGAACAAGGCCAAGCCGGCGACCAGCAAGGGTGTGTACCTGCGCAAGGTGGCGGTTTCGTCGACCATGGGTGTGGGCGTCCGTGTGGACACCCAGTCCATCGCGGCGTAATCGTTGAAAGAATTCGGGCGCTCCGCAAGGCGTGCCCGGGTGTGGTGGGCCCAGATGGCGGTTGAAAGACTGCCATCTGGGGCCATCCAAGACCGCTGGTGCCCAGGGGCTTCCCGCTCCCGGGCTTAATCGAGAAAGCCAGCGCAGATGGCGATCCCGCTGCAGATGGAATCCGTTCCGAAACAGTTGGTCGCTGCAATGAAGCGTGTGGAGGGCGCCAGCCCGAAGCATATTGAAGGAGTAGACCTTGAGTCTGAATCGCAGTGAGAAAGAAGCGGTCATCAATGAAGTGACCAGCCTCGCCGCTAAAGCTCAAACGCTCGTGATGGCGGAATACCGCGGCATCACGGTCGCTGCCATGGATCAACTGCGCGTGAAGGCACGCAGCAGCGGTGTCAGCCTGAGTGTTCTGAAGAACACCCTGGCCCGCCGCGCTGTGGCTGGCAGTTCGTTCGAAGTGGCTGGCGACCAGATGACCGGTCCGCTGATCTATGGCTTCTCCGAAGACGCTGTGGCCGCCGCCAAGGTGGTGGCCGATTTCGCGAAGACCAACGACAAGTTGGTGATTCGCGGTGGTGTCTACGGGGGCAAGGTCCTGGATCAGGACGGCGTGAAGCAACTGGCCAGCATTCCCACCAAGGAAGTGCTGCTGGCTCAGCTGTGTGGCTTGCTGATGTCGCCTATCTCCCGCACCGCCGTGGTGCTGGGTGCCCTGGCGGCCAAGAAGGGCGAAGGCGCTGCCGAACAACCGGCAGCCGAAGCCGCTGCCGCCTGATCGGCGTGGCGAGTTCGTTTTAACCAATTGTTAGGAAATCAAAATGGCATTCGATAAAGACGCATTTCTGACGGCTCTGGACAGCATGTCCGTCATGGAACTCAATGACCTGGTCAAGGCCATTGAAGAGAAGTTCGGCGTGTCCGCTGCCGCCATGGCCGCTCCGGCCGCTGGTGGCGCTGCTGGCGGTGGCGCTGCCGCTGCTGAAGAGAAGACCGAGTTCAACGTCGTGCTGACCGAAGCCGGCGCCAACAAGGTGTCCGTGATCAAGGCCGTGCGCGAAATCACCGGTCTGGGTCTGAAGGAAGCCAAGGACCTGGTCGACGGCGCTCCCAAGACCGTCAAGGAAGCGCTGCCCAAGGCCGACGCCGAAGCCGCTGTCAAGAAGCTGGTGGAAGCCGGCGCCAAGGCCGAACTCAAGTAATTCGGTTCCTTTCCAAGGCTGGAGCGCCCTGCTGGGGCCTCCAGCCTTTGGCGCTTTCAGAGCGCACCCAAAAATCGCTCCTTCCGGTGGACATCACTGAAGCGATTTTTGAGTGTTTTCTGATCCCGACTGCAGAAGACCACTTGGTTCGGGCCCGCGTGCAACGCGCGGGCCGTCCGCCATCGGCAGGTAGTGGCCTGCCGCCAAGTCTGCCGGCCAAGCCGGCAAGACAGTCGCCGCAGACCTCAAGCCCGGAGATCTCATGGCATCCGCATCCCGATACTCGTACACCGAACGCAAGCGCCTCCGCAAGAGCTTTGGCAGTCGCGAAAATGTGCTCGCGATTCCTTACCTTTTGCAAATGCAGAAGGACGCTTACACCGCGTTCCTGCAGGCGGAAACCCCCCCCAAGAAGCGCACCAACGAAGGCCTTCAGGCCGCGTTCGACTCGGCTTTCCCGATCGTTTCGCACAACGGCTTCGTGGAAATGAAGTTCGTCGAATACAACCTGGCCAAGCCGGCGTTCGACGTGCGCGAGTGCCAGACCCGTGGTCTGACCTTCGCTTCGGCCGTGCGCGCCCGCGTGCAGCTGATCATCTATGACCGCGAGTCGTCGACCGCGCAGTCCAAGGTGGTCAAGGAAGTGAAGGAGCAAGAAGTCTACATGGGCGAAGTGCCCCTGATGACCGACAAGGGCTCCTTCATCATCAACGGCACCGAACGCGTGATCGTGTCGCAGCTGCACCGCTCGCCCGGCGTCTTCTTCGAACACGACAAGGGCAAGACGCACAGCTCGGGCAAGCTGCTGTTCTCTGCCCGCATCATCCCCTACCGCGGTTCCTGGCTGGACTTCGAATTCGATCCGAAGGACGTGCTGTTCTTCCGTGTCGACCGCCGCCGCAAGATGCCGGTCACGATCCTGCTCAAGGCCATCGGTCTGACGCCGGAAGCGATCTTGGCCAACTTCTTCGTCAACGACCACTTCCGCCTGATGGACAGTGGTGCGCAGATGGCCTTCGTGTCCGAACGCCTGCGTGGTGAAGTGGCGCGTTTCGACATCACCGACAAGTCGGGCAAGGTGGTGGTGGCCAAGGACAAGCGCATCACCGTGCGCCACACGCGTGAGCTCGAACAGTCCGGCACGACCCACATCACCGTGCCGGAGGACTTCCTCATTGGCCGTGTGGTGGCCAAGAACATCGTCGATCCCGATACGGGTGAAATCATCGCCAAGGCGAACGACGAACTGACCGAAACCTTGCTCAAGAAACTGCGTTCGGCCGGTGTGCAGGATCTGCCTTGCATTTACACCAACGAACTCGATCAGGGTGGCTACATCAGCCAGACCCTGCGGATCGATGAAACCGCCGACGAGTTTGCGGCGCGTGTGGCCATCTACCGCATGATGCGCCCTGGCGAGCCGCCGACCGAAGACGCGGTGCAGGCCCTGTTCCACCGCCTGTTCTACAACCCGGACACGTACGACCTGTCGCGCGTCGGCCGCATGAAGTTCAACGCCCGTGTGGGCCGCGACGAAGCGACCGGTCCGATGGTGCTGTCCAACGAAGACATCCTGGCCGTGGTCAAGATCCTGGTGGATCTGCGCAACGGCCGTGGTGAAGTCGACGACATCGATCACCTGGGCAACCGCCGCGTGCGCTGCGTGGGCGAACTGGCCGAAAACCAGTACCGCACCGGCCTGGCCCGGATCGAGAAGGCTGTGAAGGAGCGTCTGGGTCAGGCCGAGCAAGAGCCGCTCATGCCGCACGACCTGATCAACTCCAAGCCGATTTCTGCGGCGCTCAAGGAGTTCTTCGGTGCGTCGCAGCTGTCGCAGTTCATGGACCAGACCAACCCGCTGGCCGAGATCACGCACAAGCGCCGCGTCTCGGCCCTGGGCCCGGGCGGTCTGACCCGCGAGCGCGCCGGCTTCGAAGTGCGTGACGTGCACGTCACCCACTACGGCCGCGTCTGCCCGATCGAAACGCCGGAAGGCCCGAACATCGGTCTGATCAACTCGCTGGCCCTGTACGCCCGCCTGAACGAGTACGGTTTCATCGAAACGCCGTACCGCCGGGTCGTGGACAGCAAGGTGACCAACGAAATCGACTACCTGTCGGCCATCGAAGAGAGCAAGTACGTGATCGCGCAGGCGAACGCGGCACTGGACGCCGACGGTCGCCTGACCGGCGAGTTGGTGTCTGCCCGTGAAAAGGGCGAATCCATCCTCACGGCCCCGGAAACCATCCAGTACATGGACGTGTCGCCGGCCCAGATCGTGTCGGTGGCCGCTTCGCTGGTGCCCTTCCTGGAGCACGACGACGCGAACCGCGCACTGATGGGCGCCAACATGTCGCGCCAGGCTGTGCCGACGCTGCGTCCGGAAAAGCCACTGGTCGGTACCGGCATCGAGCGCGTGGCCGCGATCGACTCGGGCACCGTGGTCACCGCCAACCGGGGTGGCGTGGTCGATTATGTGGACGCGACCCGCATCGTGATCCGGGTGAACGACGACGAAGCCGTGGCCGGTGAAGTGGGCGTGGACATCTACAACCTGATCAAGTATCAGCGCTCCAACCAGAACACCAACATCCACCAGCGTCCCATCGTCAAGAAGGGCGAGCTGATCCACAAGGGTGCCGTGATCGCCGATGGTGCGTCGACCGATCTGGGTGAAATCTCGATCGGCCAGAACATGCTGATCGCCTTCATGCCCTGGAACGGCTACAACTTCGAAGACTCGATCCTGATCTCCGAACGCGTGGTGGCCGACGACCGCTACACCTCGATCCACATCGAGGAACTGGTGGTGATGGCCCGCGACACCAAGCTGGGCGCGGAAGAAAT
Organism: Hydrogenophaga electricum; assembly: GCF_030160815.1. Classification (NCBI taxonomy): domain Bacteria; kingdom Pseudomonadati; phylum Pseudomonadota; class Betaproteobacteria; order Burkholderiales; family Comamonadaceae; genus Hydrogenophaga; species Hydrogenophaga electricum. The sequence goes on from NZ_BSPB01000031.1 coordinate 6,631, forward strand.
CACCCGAGATATCCCGAACCTGGCCGAACAGCAGCTCAACCGCCTGGACGACTCCGGCATCATCTACGTGGGCGCCGAAGTGCTGCCTGGCGACGTGCTGGTCGGCAAGGTCACGCCCAAGGGCGAGACCACCCTCACGCCTGAAGAAAAGCTGCTGCGCGCGATCTTCGGCGAGAAGGCGTCCGACGTGAAGGACACCTCGCTGCGTGTGGACCAGGGCTCCTCGGGCACCGTGATCGACGTGCAGGTCTTCACCCGTGAAGGCATCACGCGCGACAAGCGCGCCCAGCAGATCATCGACGACGAACTCAAGCGCTTCCGCCTGGACCTGAACGACCAGTTGCGCATCGTCGAGGCCGACGCCTTCGACCGGATCGAGAAGCTGCTGACCGGCCGGATCGCCAACGGCGGCCCGAAGAAGCTGGCCAAGGGCACCAAGATCGACAAGGCCTATCTGGACGATGTCGAGAAGTACCACTGGTTCGACATCCGCCCGGCGGAAGACGACGTCGCCACGCAGCTGGAGTCCATCAAGAACTCCATGGAGCAGACGCGCCACAGTTTCGACCTGGCTTTTGAAGAAAAGCGCAAGAAGCTCACCCAGGGCGACGAACTGCCCGCTGGCGTGCTCAAGATGGTCAAGGTCTACCTGGCCGTCAAGCGCCGCCTGCAGCCTGGTGACAAGATGGCCGGCCGCCACGGCAACAAGGGCGTGGTTTCCAAGATCACCCCGGTGGAAGACATGCCCCACCTGGCCGACGGCACGCCGGTCGACATCGTGCTGAACCCGCTGGGCGTGCCTTCGCGGATGAACATCGGTCAGGTGCTGGAAGTCCACCTGGGTTGGGCCGGCAAGGGCCTGGGCCAGCGCATCGGCGACATGCTGCAGCGTGAAGCGGCCGCATCCGAGGTGCGCGGTTTCCTGGAGCAGATCTACAACAGCATGGGGCGCCAGGAAAGCCTGGCCGACCTGGGCGACGAAGAGCTGATGGCCATGGCCAAGGAACTGACCCACGGCGTGCCGTTCGCATCGCCGGTGTTCGATGGCGCGTCCGAGCAGGAAATCATGGACATGCTGAAGCTGGCCTACCCGGACGACATCGCCAAGGCCAAGGGCCTGACCGCGACGCGCACCCAGGCCCAGCTGTACGACGGCCGCACCGGTGAAGCCTTCGAGCGCACGACCACGGTGGGCTACATGCACTACCTGAAGCTGCACCACTTGGTGGACGACAAGATGCACGCCCGCTCGACCGGTCCGTACTCGCTCGTCACCCAGCAGCCGCTGGGCGGCAAGGCGCAGTTCGGTGGTCAGCGTTTCGGGGAAATGGAAGTGTGGGCGCTGGAAGCCTACGGCGCTTCCTACATCCTGCAGGAAATGCTCACCGTCAAGTCCGACGACGTGCAGGGCCGTACCAAGGTGTACGAATCCATCGTCAAGGGCGAACACGCGATCGATGCGGGCATGCCCGAGTCGTTCAACGTGCTGGTCAAGGAAATCCGCTCGCTGGGCATCGACATCGAACTGGAGAGGAACTGACCCCCGGCTGATACCGCCCGCGGCCCGGCTCGGCCGGCTGCGGGTGTTTTCGGCAAGTCACTTCTTTCCTAACGCTGTCTCAAGAAATTAAGGAAGTTCACTATGAAATCCTTGCTCGACCTGTTCAAGCAGTTCACGCCCGACGAACATTTCGATGCCATCCGCATCGGTCTGGCTTCGCCGGAAAAAATCCGCTCGTGGTCTTTCGGTGAAGTCAAGAAGCCCGAAACCATCAACTACCGCACGTTCAAGCCCGAGCGCGACGGTCTGTTCTGCGCCAAGATCTTCGGCCCCATCAAGGACTACGAGTGCCTGTGCGGCAAGTACAAGCGCCTGAAGCACCGCGGTGTCATCTGCGAAAAGTGCGGCGTTGAAGTCACGCAGACCAAGGTGCGCCGTGAGCGCATGGGCCACATCGATCTGGCCGCGCCTTGCGCCCACATCTGGTTCCTGAAGTCGCTGCCCTCGCGTCTGGGTCTGATCCTGGACATGACGCTGCGCGACATCGAACGCGTGCTGTACTTCGAAGCCTACGTGGTGACCGACCCCGGCATGACCCCGCTGAAGAAGTTCGGCATCATGAGCGAGGACGACTACGACGCCAAGCGCAAGGAATACGGCGACGAATTCATCGCGAAGATGGGCGCCGAAGGCATCAAGGACCTGCTGGAGAGCATCGACCTCGACATCGAGATCGAGAAGCTGCGCAACGACCTGACCGGCTCCGAGCTCAAGGTCAAGAAGAACGCCAAGCGCCTGAAGGTGCTGGAGGCGTTCAAGAAGTCCGGCATCAAGCCCGAGTGGATGATCATGGAAGTGCTGCCGGTGCTGCCGCCGGATCTGCGTCCGCTGGTGCCGCTGGACGGTGGCCGCTTCGCCACGTCGGACCTGAACGACCTGTACCGCCGTGTCATCAACCGCAACAGCCGTCTCAAGCGCCTGCTCGAACTCAAGGCCCCTGAAATCATCGCCCGCAACGAAAAGCGGATGCTGCAGGAAGCCGTGGACTCGCTGCTGGACAACGGCCGCCGTGGCAAGGCCATGACGGGCGCCAACAAGCGTGCGCTGAAGTCGCTGGCCGACATGATCAAGGGCAAGAGCGGTCGCTTCCGCCAGAACCTGCTGGGCAAGCGCGTCGACTACTCTGGCCGTTCGGTGATCACCGTGGGCCCGACCCTGAAGCTGCACCAGTGCGGTCTGCCCAAGCTGATGGCGCTGGAGTTGTTCAAGCCCTTCATCTTCTCGCGCCTGGAAGCCATGGGCATCGCGACTACCATCAAGGCCGCGAAGAAGGAAGTGGAAGCCGGCACGCCGGTGGTGTGGGACATCCTGGAAGAGGTCATCAAGGAGCACCCGGTTTTGCTGAACCGCGCGCCCACGCTGCACCGTCTGGGTATCCAGGCTTTTGAGCCGATCCTGATCGAAGGCAAGGCCATCCAGCTGCACCCGCTCGTCTGCGCGGCCTTCAACGCCGACTTCGACGGTGACCAGATGGCCGTTCACGTGCCGCTGTCGGTGGAAGCGCAACTGGAAGCCCGCACCCTGATGCTGGCCTCCAACAACGTGCTGTTCCCGGCCAACGGTGAACCGTCGATCGTGCCGTCGCAAGACGTGGTGCTGGGTCTGTACTACACGACCCGCGAGAAGACCAACGGCAAGGGCGAAGGCATGATCTTCGCGGACGTGGCCGAAGTCCAGCGCGCGCTGGACAACGGCGTGGTCGAGATCACCGCCAAGATCGCCGTGCGCCTGACGCAGTGGACCAAGGACAAGGTCACCGGTGAATTCGTGCCCAGCACCTCGCTGGTGGACACGACCGTCGGCCGTGCGCTGCTGTCCGAAATCCTGCCCAAGGGCCTGCCTTTCGAAGTGCTCAACAAGGCGCTGAAGAAGAAGGAAATCTCGAAGCTGATCAACGCCTCGTTCCGCAAGTGCGGCCTGAAGGAGACCGTGGTCTTCGCCGACAAGCTGCTGCAGAACGGTTTCCGCCTGGCGACGCGTGCCGGCATCTCGATCTGCGTGGACGACATGCTGGTGCCGGCCGAGAAGCACCAGATCATCGAGCGCGCCGAGAGCGAGGTGAAGGAAATCGCCCAGCAGTACGCTTCCGGTCTGGTGACCGCTGGCGAGCGCTACAACAAGGTGGTGGACATCTGGGGCAAGGCCGGTGACGAGATCTCCAAGGTCATGATGGAACACCTGAAGAAGGAAAAGACCATCGACCGCAACGGCAAGGAAGTCGACCAGGAGTCCTTCAACTCCATCTACATGATGGCCGACTCGGGCGCGCGGGGTTCTGCCGCCCAGATCCGTCAGCTCGCCGGCATGCGGGGCCTGATGGCCAAGCCGGACGGCTCCATCATCGAGACCCCCATCACGGCGAACTTCCGTGAAGGTCTGAACGTGTTGCAGTACTTCATCTCCACCCACGGGGCCCGGAAGGGCCTGGCGGACACGGCGCTGAAGACGGCCAACTCGGGTTACCTGACCCGTCGTCTGGTCGACGTGACGCAGGATCTGGTCGTCACGCACGACGACTGCGGCACGACCAACGGCACCCTGATGCGCGCCATCGTCGAAGGTGGTGAAGTCATTGAATCGCTGCGCGACCGCATCCTGGGCCGGACCACGGCCGAGGAAGTGATCCACCCGGAAACCCGTCAGCCCATCCTGGGCGGCGGCGTGCTGCTCGACGAGGACATGCTCGACGAGTTGGAAGCCGCTGGGGTGGACGAAGTCAAGGTGCGCACGGCGCTGACCTGCGAAACCCGTTTTGGTATCTGCGCCAAGTGCTATGGCCGTGATCTGGGTCGTGGTGGTCAGGTCAACATCGGCGAGGCCGTTGGTGTGATCGCTGCCCAGTCGATCGGCGAGCCCGGCACGCAGCTGACCATGCGGACCTTCCACATCGGGGGTGCGGCTTCGCGCGCCGCCGTGGCCTCCAGCGTGGAAGCCAAGTCCAACGGCATCATCGGTTTCAACAGCACGATGCGCTACGTGAGCAACACCAAGGGCGACCTGGTGGTGATCTCGCGCTCGGGTGAAATCATCATCCAGGACGAACATGGCCGCGAGCGCGAGCGTCACAAGGTGCCTTACGGCGCGACGCTGACGATCAAGCCTGACCAGTCGATCAAGGCCGGCACCATCCTGGCCAACTGGGACCCGCTGACCCGACCCATCATCACGGAATTCGCCGGTACGGTGAAGTTCGAGAACGTGGAAGAAGGTCTGACGGTGGCCAAGCAGGTCGACGACGTGACCGGTCTGTCCACGCTGGTGGTGATCGATCCCAAGCGCCGCGGTGCCGCCAAGGTGGTGCGTCCGCAGGTCAAGCTGATCGATGCCCAGGGCAACGAGGTCAAGATCCCCGGTACCGACCACTCGGTGACCATCGGCTTCCAGGTCGGCGCCCTGATCCAGGTGCGCGACGGCCAGGAAGTGGGCCCCGGCGAAGTGCTGGCGCGGATTCCGGTCGAAGGCCAGAAGACCCGCGACATCACCGGCGGTCTGCCGCGTGTGGCCGAGCTGTTCGAAGCCCGTTCCCCCAAGGACAAGGGCATGCTGGCCGAGATGACCGGTACCGTGTCCTTCGGCAAGGAAACCAAGGGCAAGGTGCGTCTGCAGATCACCGATCCCGAAGGCAAGGTCTGGGACGAGCTCATCCCGAAGGAAAAGAACATCCTGGTGCACGAAGGCCAGGTGGTCAACAAGGGCGAAAGCATCGTCGACGGCCCGGCCGATCCGCAGGACATCCTGCGCCTGCTGGGCATGGAAGAGCTGGCACGCTACATCGTCGATGAGGTGCAGGACGTCTACCGCCTCCAGGGTGTGAAGATCAACGACAAGCACATCGAGGTGATCGTTCGCCAGATGCTGCGCCGCGTCGTGGTCGAAAACCCGGGCGATTCGTCCTACATCGCCGGCGAACAGGTCGAGCGCTCGGAGATCCTCAACACCAACGACGCGCTGCGTGGCGACAACAAGATTCCTGCCACCTACAGCAACGTGCTGCTGGGCATCACGAAGGCCTCGCTGTCGACCGACTCGTTCATCTCGGCCGCTTCCTTCCAGGAAACGACCCGCGTGCTCACCGAAGCCGCGATCATGGGCAAGAAGGACGAACTGCGTGGCTTGAAGGAAAACGTCATCGTCGGCCGCCTGATTCCGGCCGGCACCGGCATGGCGTACCACGATGCCCGCCGCGTCAAGGAAAAGATGGACGACGAAGAGCGTCGGGCGATTGCCGAAGCCGATGCCCTGGCCCTGGCCGCCGACACCCAAGGCGACACCAGCGAAGTCCCGGGCAGCGCGGCGGAGTAAGGCCGTCCAGCACTGCCGGCGGGCCTTGCGGTCCGCTGGCTGGAAGCCCCCGCCCGTCCCGGGCGGGGGCTTTTTTGCTGGGCGCATGGCAGAGACGGGCCAGAGGCCTGCGGTATATTGGTTTGGACGTCCGTCAGGTCGGCCGTCTGGAGACGCGAGCGATGAACATCACGATCTGGATCTTGTTGGCCCTGGGCCTGATGGCCCTGTTCTGGGGGGTGGGGGCCTACAACCGCCTGGTGCGGCTGCGCAATGCGATCACGAATGCGTTTGGCCAGATCGACGTGCAGCTCAAGCGGCGTTACGACCTGATTCCCAATCTTGTGGACGTGGCCCGGAAGTACCTGGCGCACGAGGCGCAGACGCTGGAAGCGGTGATCGCGGCGCGCCAGCAGGCGCAAGGGGCCGAGAAGACCGCCGCGAGCCGGCCGCTGAATGCCGGGGCGCTGGCCGCTCTGGCGGGCGCCGAGCAGGCGCTGGGCGGTGCGTTGGGCCGGCTGTTTGCCGTGGCCGAGGCCTATCCCGAGCTCAAGGCCGATCAGACGCTGCGCGAATTGAGCGAAGAATTGGCGAGCACCGAAAACCGCATTGGTTTCGCGCGCCAGGCCTACAACGACCACGTGCTCGAATTCAACGATGCGGCGACGCAGTTCCCGGCGCTGATCATCGCGCGGCTGTTCGGCTTTTCGGCCCAGGCGATGCTGGCGTCGACGCGCGACGAGGTCGAGCGGGAGCCGGTGAAGGTGGCGCTGTAAAGGGTGACGGCGGGACCATCGGGTGCTGATTTTCGAATCCCAGCGCGAAGCGCGCGCGCGTACCCGGCAATTGCTGCTGGCGTTCCTGCTGACGGTCTTGCTGCTGGTGCTGGCGGTCAATGCGGCGCTGGCGCTGGCCTGGGGCATCACCTGGGCCTTCTGGGTACCGGTCTCCTTGGGGTATCCGCGGCACTTCTTTGCGGTCAATACCGGTGTCACCCTGCTGTTTGTGCTGGGCGGCTGGTGGGTCGAGTCCTCGCGGTTGAGCCATGGTGGGGCGCAGTGGCTGGCCGAGCGCATGGGCGCCCGCCCGCTCCAGCCGGGCAGCGATTTCGACGAGCACCGTCTGGCCCACATCGCCGATGAAATGGCGATTGCGTCGGGCATGGACCGGCCGGTTGTCATGGTGGTGGCGCGCGATGGCGGGATCAACGCGTTCGCGACAGGCTGGGACCAGCGTGACGCGGTGGTGGCGGTGACGCGCGGGGCGCTCGACCACCTCTCGCGCGAGGAACTGCAAGGCTTGGTGGCGCACGAGTTCAGCCACATCCGCGAAGGCGATACGCGCCTGAACATGCGCCTGATCGGCATGGTGTTCGGGCTGGAGATGATCTGGCGCATGGGGCAGACCCTGGCAGAGCCCGACGAGTTGGGGCGCCGGTCGCTGCTGGTGCCACTCGGTCTGGCGCTGATGGCCGCCGGCTGGCTCGGCTGGCTGGCCGGGCACGTTCTGCAGGCGGCCGTGTCGCGACAGCGCGAATTCCTGGCCGACGCCCGCGCGGTGCAGTGGACCCGCAGCCGGGACGGGCTGGGCGGTGTGCTGCGCAAGGTCTGGCGGCAGCGCCTGGACGGGTTGGCGCTGCCGGCCACGGACTCCCTCGTGCAGCATCTGCTGCTGGTGGGCGACGAGACGGGGCGGATGGCCGGCTGGCTCGACGCCCATCCGCCGCTGGCCGAGCGTGTGCGTCGGTTGTATGGCCGCAGCATGGGGCCCATGCCCCTGACGCGGCCGGATGAAAGGCCGCCAGTGGCCACGCCGGAGGCGGTGCCCGCGACGGTGCCCGCTGGCGATGCCTCCGGCTGGCGCATTGTTTGAGGGGTTTCAAGCTTGTCTGTGCATTCATCGGTGGTGACCGCTTCCCCGTCTTTGGCGCCGACGCTGGCCGTCCAGTTGCGCCATGCCGCGGACTGCGTGCGGGCGGTCGAAAAAGGGCAGTCGCTGGGGGATGCCTTGCCGCGCGTCCCGGAAGCTTTGCGGCCCGGCGTGCAGGCGCTGGCTTTTCATGTGCTGCGCCATCTGGGTGCGGCGCGAGCTGCCTTGCAGGCGCTGGCACCGCGCAAGCCCGAAGCGCCGGTGCAAGCGCTGCTGCACAGCGCGCTGGCGCTGCTGGTGAGCGATGAGCCCACGCCGGGTGCGAGCTATGCCCCCCACACGGTGGTCGATCAGGCGGTCGAGGCCGCCAAGCTGAGCCGGGGGACGCAACGCGCGGCGGGTTTTGTCAACGCGGTGCTGCGCCGCTGGCTGCGCGAGCGGAGCGAACTGCTGGTGCGTCTCCAGAAGCAACCGGTGGCCCGGTGGAACCACCCGGCGTGGTGGATCGATCGCCTGCGAACCGACCACCCGGACGGCTGGGAGGCCGTGCTGGCCGCCAACAACCGGCCGGGGCCCATGACCTTGCGGATCAATCGGCGCCGGATCGCTCGCAGCGACTACCAGCAACGGTTGACCGAGCAAGGCCTGGCGTCGCGGGTGGTGGGCGAAGACGGGCTCGAACTGCTGGATGCCCGGCCGGTGTCGGCCTTGCCGGGCTTCGAGCAAGGCTGGTTTGCGGTGCAGGACGCGGCGGCCCAGATGGCTGCGCCCCTGCTGCTGGCCGGTCGCACTTGGAGCCCGGCCGATCGGGTGCTCGACGCCTGTGCCGCCCCCGGAGGGAAAACCGCCCATCTGCTTGAGCACGCCGATCTCGATCTGCTGGCGCTGGACGTGGATGCCCGCCGCTGCGAGCGCATTCGCGAGAATCTGCAGCGCCTGGGGCTGGTGGCCGAGGTCAAGGCCGCCGACGCCGGCCGGCCCGCCGACTGGTGGGACGGCCTGCCTTTCGACGCCATCCTGCTGGACGCGCCCTGTACCGCGTCGGGCATCGTGCGCCGCCATCCCGACGTGCGCTGGCTGCGCCGTCCCGGTGATGTGGAACAGCTGGCGCAGATCCAGCAGACCTTGCTGGAGGCGCTCTGGCCCTTGCTCAAGCCCGGGGGGCGGCTGCTGTATGCCACCTGCTCGGTCTTCCGGGCCGAAGGGGCGTCGCAGGTGGCGGCGTTCCTTGCGCGCCACAGCGACGCCGTAGCGGGGCCTGCCCCTGGTCATCTGTTGCCCGGAAATGCCGGCCGGAACGGGGAGTTCGCCGACAATCCTTCTGGTGGACAAGACGGATTTTTCTATGCCCGGCTGGACAAGCGCGCGCCCTGAGCCGGTGCGCGGCCATGCCGTTGGCGTTCCCGTCTGGCTGTGCTGGCTGGCGCTCGGCCTGCTCTGGTGGGCGCTGGGCGCGGCACCAGCCTTGGCGCGCGAGCCCGAGTTGCAGCAGTTCCAGCTGCGGCGCACGGCCGACGCTGTGCAGCTCACCGTGCGACTGGGGCTGGAACTGACGCCGGCCGTCGAAGATGTGCTGCACCGCGGGGTGCCTTTGTATTTTGTCTGGCAGGCCGAGGTGTTCCGCGAGCGGTGGTACTGGACCAACAAACGGGTGTCGCGGGCCACACGGGTGCTGCGCCTGGCCTATCAGCCGCTGACGCGGCGCTGGCGACTGAGTGTGTCCAACGAAGTGGGTGGCGGGGCGGGCGCCAGCCTGCCCTATGCCCTGCACCAGAACCACGACAGCCTGGAAACTGCGCTGGCCAGCATCAGCCGCATGACCCACTGGACGGTGGCCAACGCGGTGCAACTGGCCGATGGGGGTTCGCACCTCGTGGAGTGGCGCTTCCGGCTCGACCCCTCGCTGTTGCCGCGGCCCTTCCAACTGGGTATTGCCAACCAGGAAGACTGGGTGATCGACATCCGCCGCGAAGTGGAAATCCCCACCCCGAGCGCCCATGACCCCAAGGCCGCCGAGCCGGGTGAGGACAGCGGTGAAGCGGCGGATGAGAGCAGCGGCGCGCCGCGCTGAGGGCCATGCAGCGATCAACCGAATCGGAAGCCCTCGCCGCCGATCTCCACCGGCGGCGCCAGGCGCGCTGGGCGCTGGTGACAGCCCTGGTCTTCATGGCCGGGTTGACCATGGTGCTGCTGTTTCTGCTCACCCTGGCAACGCGCAACAGCGAACTCTACGAACGGCATTTTGCCTGGCTGGTGGGGGTGAACGTGGGGGTGGCCAGCCTGCTGTTGCTGGTCATTCTCTGGCTGGTGGTGCGCCTGACCGCACGCTGGCGGCGGGGCAAGTTCGGCAGCCGGCTGCTGGCCAAGCTGGCGGCGATTTTCACGGTGGTGGGCTTTCTGCCGGGCCTGCTGATCTACACCGTGTCCTACCAGTTCGTGTCGCGATCCATCGAAAGCTGGTTCGATGTGCGGGTCGAGTCGGCATTGGCCGCCGGGCTCAATCTTGGCCGCACGGCGCTGGACACCCTGTCTGCAGACCTGAGCGCCAAGACCCGGCTGGCGGCCGAGGACCTCGTGCGCGTGCCCGATGCTTCGGCGGTGCTGCTGCTGGAGCGTTTGCGCCAGCAGCTGTCGGCTTCCGACGTGCTGCTCTGGAGCGCGACCGGGCAATCCCTGGCCAGCGCGGGCACGTCGCGATACGACCTCAGCCCCGACCGCCCGTCGCTGGCACAGTTGCGCACTGTGCGCAGTTCGCGCGTGCTGACCCAGATCGAAGGGCTGGAGGAGGGCGTCGATGTCGAGGGCGGTTCGGCCAGCCGTGCACGGGTGCAGGTGCTGGCGCTGGTGCCGTCGTCGGCCTTCGGCTTCAGCGCCGAGCCCCGCTTTCTGCAGGTGATCGCGCCACTGCCCAGCGCCTTGGTGACCGACGCGCTGGCCGTGCAAGTGGCGAACCGCGAGTACCAGGAGCGTGCCCTGGCCAGGCAGGGCCTGCGTGGCATGTACATCGGCACGCTGACCCTGACACTGTTCCTGGCGGTGTTCGGCGCCGTGCTCATTGCCGTGTTGTTGGGCAACCAGATCGTGCGGCCGCTGCTGGTGCTGGCCGAGGGCATGCGCGAAGTGGCCGCGGGCGACCTGCGGCCCAAGACGGCGCTGACGTCGCGCGACGAACTTGCCGGCCTGACCCGCACCTTCGCCCACATGACCATCGATCTGGCCGATGCGCGGGCCGCGGTGCAGCACAGCATGGCGCAGGTGGACGCCGCGCGCGAGAACCTTCAGACCATCCTGGACAACCTGACGGCGGGCGTCGTCGTGCTCGATGACCTGGCCCGCATCCACAGCGTCAACCCGGGTGCCGAACGCATCCTGCACCTGTCCCTGGCCCCCTACATCGGGCAGCCGCTGGCCAACCTGCCCGGGCTCGAACCGCTGGCCGAAGGGGTGCTGCAGCAGTTCGAGCGCCTGCGCGCTGACGAGCACGATGGCGGGCACTGGCAGCAGTCCTTCGAGCTGACCGCCGACGGGCAGACCCCGTTCCAGCAAGGCATCACGCTCATTGCCCGCGGAGCGATGCTGCCGAATGGCGAGCGCCTGCTGGTGTTCGACGACGTGTCCGAGATGGTGTCCGCGCAGCGTGCGAAGGCCTGGGGCGAGGTGGCCCGGCGGCTCGCACACGAAATCAAGAACCCGCTCACCCCCATCCAGCTGTCGGCAGAGCGACTGGCGATGAAGCTCGACGGCAAGGTGCAGCCGGCCGAGCAGGCCATCCTCGACAAATCCGTGCGCACCATCGTCGACCAGGTGGATGCGATGAAGCGCCTGGTCAACGAATTCCGCGACTTTGCGCGGCTGCCAGCCGCACAGCTCGTGCCGCTGGACCTCAATGCGCTGCTCAAGGACGTGCTCAGTCTTTACGACAACGCCGCGGTGCCGGTGCACCGCGAACTGGCGCCCGACCTGCCGCCCGTGCTGGCCGACGCCCAGCAGGTGCGCCAGGTGCTGCACAACCTGGTGCAGAACGCGCAGGATGCCATGGCCGGCCATGCGCAGGCCTCGGTGCTGGTGCGCACGCGCCGTTCGGATTCGGGCGCCTGGGTGCGGCTGTCCGTGCTGGACGAGGGGCCCGGGTTTGCCGAGCCCATTCTCAAACGCGCCTTCGAACCCTATGTCACCACCAAGGCCAAAGGCACTGGTCTGGGCCTGGCCGTGGTGAAAAAAATCATGGACGAACACGGGGGGCGCGTCGACGTGGGCAACCGATTGATCGACGGCAAAGTGGTGGGGGCGCAAGTGTCGTTATCATTCGCAGTTGCTAATTGACAACATTTGCGAAGGGAAGACACGCTCGCATGGCAACGATTCTGGTCGTCGACGACGAGTTGGGCATCCGGGACCTGCTCTCGGAAATCCTCAACGATGAAGGACACACGGTCGAACTGGCCGAAAACGCCGCGCAGGCGCGCCAGGTGCGCAGCCAGCTGCGCCCCGATCTGGTGTTGCTCGACATCTGGATGCCCGACACGGATGGGGTGAGCCTGCTCAAGGAGTGGGCCAGCGCGGGCTTGCTGAGCATGCCGGTCATCATGATGAGCGGCCACGCCACCATCGACACGGCGGTGGAGGCCACCCGCATCGGTGCCACGGCCTTCCTGGAAAAACCCATCACGCTGCAAAAACTGCTGAAAGCGGTGGACCAGGGCCTGAACCGGTCCGCGCCCAAGGCGGGGGCACAGCCCAAAGCAGCCCCGGTGGTGGAGCTGACCGTGGAAGCCGCGATGACGGGGGGCACCCTGCCCGAGCCCGTGCTCGATCTGGGTCCGCTGCCCCTGCAGTCGTTCAACCTGGAAGGCCCGTTGCGCGAGGCGCGTGATGGCTTCGAAAAGGCTTACTTCGAATACCACCTGGCCAAGGAGTCCGGCTCCATGACCCGTGTGGCCGAGAAAACCGGGCTGGAGCGCACGCACCTCTACCGCAAGCTCAAGCAGCTGGGCGTCGATCTGGCACGCAGCAAACGCAGCACGGCCTGAAACCGCTTCAGAAGATGCTATAATTCCATTTCTCTAGGCCCGGTAGCTCAGTTGGTAGAGCAGCGGATTGAAAATCCGCGTGTCGGTGGTTCGATTCCGCCCCAGGCCACCAGAATTCATCAAAGAAATCAACGGGTTACGCTCAACGGCGTAGCCCGTTTTTCTTTGTGGTGTCAACCAAGTGTCAACCGCGCCAGAGGGTGTTGATTCATTTCCAAAACTGGGCCATTTCGGAACGCATTCACGTTGAAATTTGAGCCACGTTGCGGCTCTATCCTGCTGAATTTTTCAGCACGGGGGAGCAGGAGTGATCAACGTGAGCACATTGAGTAAGTTGCGCCGCCTCGTGCTGAGGCAGGACGTGTCGGTGCGCGAGGCCAGCCGGCGGCTGGGCATCTCGCGCAACACAGCCACCAAGTGGCTCAAAGAGGGTCAGATGGCCGAGCCTCGGTACCCGCAGCGGGTGGCGGGCGCGAGCATTCTGGACCTCTACAAGGAGCAGTTGAGCCAGTGGCTCAAGGCCGATAGCCACCGCAGCAAGCGGGATAGGCGCGGGATCAAGGCTATGTTCGAAGCGCTGCGCGCACAGGGCTACAGCGGTAGCCGAGGTCCGGTGTACACCTTTGCCCAGCGCTGGCAGCAAGAGCAAGGCAACGCGGCGCGCGGCGCGGGGTTTGTGCCGCTGAGTTTTGAGCTGGGTGAGGCGTTCCAGTTCGACTGGAGCTGCGAGTACCTCTTCATCGGTGGACTGCGCCGACGCCTGGAGGTGGCGCACACCAAGCTGGCGGCCAGTCGAGCCTTCTGCCTGGTGGCGTACTACAGCCAGGCGCATGAGATGCTGTTCGATGCGCACGCCCGCGCCTTTGCCCTCTTTGGTGGCGTGCCCCGGCGGGGCATCTACGACAACATGAAGACCGCTGTGGACAAGGTCGGCCAGGGCAAACAGCGCAGCGTCAACGCGCGCTTTGAGGCCATGACCGGGCACTACCTGTTCGAGCCGGAGTTCTGCAACCGCGCCGCCGGCTGGGAGAAAGGGGTTGTGGAGAAGAACGTGCAGGATCGGCGCAAGGACATCTGGCGAGAGGCCAGTGAGCGGCGCTGGTCAACGTTGGGCGAGCTCAACGACTGGCTGGAACAGGCGTGTGTGAAAGCCTGGAGTGAGATGGCCCATCCTGAATGGGCGCAGCTCACGGTGGCCGACGTCTGGCAGGACGAACGGGCACGCCTCATGCCCAACCCCCGCGCGTTTGATGGCTATGTGGAGCAGCCGGTGCGGGTCTCTGCCACCTCGCTGATCCACTTCCAGCGCAACCGCTACAGCGTGCCGTGTGAATGGATCCACGCGGTGGTCAGTCTGCGGGCCTACCCGGATGGCCTGCTGGTGGTCGGGTCTGACGGGCGCCAGGTGCACCTGACGCGCAGCTTCGAGCGCGATCAGACGCTGTACGACTGGATGCATTACATCGCGCTGATCGAGCGCAAGCCAGGCGCGTTGCGCAACGGTGCCCCCTTCAAGACCATGCCCGAGCCGCTGCAGGAGCTGCAGCGCCAGTTGCTGCGCCACAGCGGGGGCGACAGGATCATGGCGCAGGTGCTCATGGGGGTGAGCCTTCACGGGTTGGAGACCGTGCTGGTGGCCGTGGAGCTGGCGCTGCAGTCCGGGCGGGTGAGTGCCGAGCACGTGCTCAACGTGCTCTCACGCCTGAAGGAGCAGCGCACCCCTGAGCCGCCAGCGGCCACCCTGCTCACGCTCAACACCCCGCCACTGGCCAACCTGCAGCGCTACGACGCACTGCGCCACGCCCAGCCCGAGGCAGCACCGGAGTCCGGCCATGCATGACGTCATTGATGCCTTCAAGTCGCTGGGCCTGCACGGCATGGCCAGTGCCTGGCCGGAGGTGCTGGGTCCGCCCGCATGAAATCGCTCGATCATGAGGCGGTGTTGCACCAGCTCATCAAGGCCGAGACCGCGCAGCGTGAGGTGCGCTCCATGGCCTACCAGATGCGCGTGGCGCGCTTCCCCTCCCACCGCGATCTCGCTGGCTTTGACTTCACCCATACGCCGCTCGATGAGGCGCTGGTACGTCAGCTGCACACCCTTCGCTTCCTGGAATCGGCGCACAACGTGGTGCTGGTCGGCGGCCCCGGTACCGGAAAGACGCACCTGGCCACAAGCCTGGGGATCGAGGCCATCCGCATGCATGGCAAGCGGGTGCGCTTCTTCTCTACGGTGGAGCTGGTCAATGCCCTGGAGCTGGAGAAGGCGCAGAACAAGACCGGTCAACTGGCGCACCGCCTGATGTACGTCGACCTCGTAGTCCTGGATGAGCTGGGCTATCTGCCGTTCACGCAGTCGGGTGGTGCCATGCTGTTCCACCTGCTCTCCAAGCTCTACGAGCGAACCAGCGTGGTGATCACCACCAACCTGACCTTCTCGGAGTGGAGCAGCGTCTTCGGCGACGCCAAGATGACCACCGCCTTGCTCGACCGTCTCACGCACCACTGCCACATCGTGGAGACGGGCAATGAGAGCTGGCGATTCCGGCATTCCAGTGCCGCTGGCGCGGCACCGTCAAAACAACGCAGCAAAGCTCAGAAAGGAGATCGAAAACCAGCAGACCCGATAGACTTATCCACAACCGAGTAGCCAGAACATCCATCAACCCAGTGGCTCAGTATTGGACGTGATCGCTGGCTCAGTTGTGCTCGTGAATCAACAGGGGAGGGCTCGCGCCTGGAGACATTTTGCGTGTGCGTGCACTGGTGCAGTTTGAGCCCATGTAGCGGTCGGACAGTCTGGGGGACTGTCCGAGGGGGCCGGTAGCGTGAAGCAAACCGGCCTGAGCCGGTTTGTAGCGTAGCCCGGACACCAGCATGGGCGCATCAAGATCTCTGAAAGTCCATCTTTACACTTGGTGTAAAGATGGACTTTACTTCTGGAGGATCCTCCCATATACTCACCTCATGCTAGTTGAGTTTGATGACAAAGAGCTAGACCGCTTGGAAGTAGATGCCAACTTTAATGGGGGCTTCTCGCAGGATATTGTCAGTGCATATAGGCGGCGGTTGCAGCAAATTAGGGCTGCACCTGATGAGCGTACTTTCTATGCCTTGAAGTCATTGCACTTTGAAAAACTAAAAGGGGATCGAGAAGGTCAACACTCAATGCGACTAAATTCGCAGTGGCGCTTAATCGTTGAGATGCGAGGTGAGCACCCCTGCAAAGTGGTTGGAATCGTTGAGATAGTTGACTATCATTAAGAAATTGGAGATAGAGATGAATGCAAGGGTGCCTGTTGAAGTTTTTCCACCAGGAGAATTTCTTCGTGAAGAATTAGACTCCAGGGAGTGGAGTCAGCAAGAGTTGGCTGATATCTTGGGTCGCCCCCCTCGCTTGATTAGTGAAATTATTTCTGGAAAACGGAGCATTACGCCTGAAACGGCAAAAGGGCTGGGAGAGGCGTTTGGGACTGGGGCGGAATATTGGATGAATCTTGAGTCCCTTTACCAGCTCTCCAAGGTGAAGCCTGCTGATGAAAGTGTCGCGCGCCGCGCCGTTTTGTATAGTCGATTTCCTGTCCGCGAGATGGTTTTGCGGGGCTGGATAAAGGCAAGTGAGAACCTTGACGTTTTGGAGCAGCGCTTCTGTGAATTCTTTGAGCTGAAGTCCATCGATATGGAGCCAAGCCTTTCGCATGCTGCGCGAAAAACAGGGGAGGATGTGCCTCCTTCAATGTTGCAGTTGGCTTGGTTGTTTCGTGTTCGAGCCTTGGCTAAGCAACAAGTAGTGGGTAGTTACAGTCGGGACAACTTGATCGCGGCAGTGTCGAAACTTTCCGCGCTTCTCTCTGCGCCTGAAGAGGCTCGACATGTGTCTCGTATCTTGAATGATGCGGGTGTACGGGTCGTGTTTGTAGAGGCGCTGCCTGGTTCGAAAATTGATGGTGCTTGTCTCTGGTTATCTGACGATTGTCCCGTCATCGGGATGTCTCTTCGGTTTGATCGTATTGATAATTTTTGGTTTGTGCTTCGTCATGAGATCGAGCATGTTTTGAACGGGGATGGAAAAGACGGTGGTGTGATCGACACTGATGTCGGTGGGGCAGCCGTGAGTACTTCAAAAGCGGAAATCTTAGCGAATGAGGCTGCGGCAAACTTTTGTACACCTCGATTGCAGATGGATGATTTTATTGCGCGTGTTCAACCGTATTTTTCTGAGCAGCGCGTCTTGCTTTTTGCACAGCGGTTGGGGTTGCATCCTGGGTTGGTTGTTGGTCAATTGAATCGCCGCCTTGGAAGGAATGATCTTCTTAAAAGGCATCAGGTAAAAATTCGATCTTCGCTTATTCCGTTCGCTGATGTGGATGGGTGGCGTGTTTCTTCGGACTGAGAGGTATATATGTCGGCTTACGCTAATCAAGTTAAGGCCTATGTGGAGCGGTATCAGGCGGAGCATGGGAGTGACGGATTGATAGATCCGCATGCTGTCGCAAAATGGGCATACGATAATGGGCTCCACAAACCCACTCTCCGAACAGTAATTGACGCAATTGCTGCTGATATATCGCAAGTATTTCGAGAAGAGTACAGAACTGATCGAAAGGGGCAGCGGTATCGTGCGAAGCACGCTGTTCGAGAGAAGCGCGGGGAAAAAACAATGTCGCTGTGGGCAGACATTGATGACGTGTCTGCTCCGCGCAGTCATTTTGTGCGCTCGTTTGCACAGAGGCGCCAGCAGATAGTGGGAGACTGCTTCCAGCTGAAGACTGATGTTGACGTCTACAACGACAAGTCACCGAACGAACAGCCCATTCAGCTGATTCTTGACTTCACTTACGACGTGGAAGAACTGCAGTTGCCGTTTCAGGGGCGTAAGGCAGCGTAAGCGAGTCGACCAAGTGTCAACCGTGAAGCTGGAATATGCATGTTCAAAGCGGCCGTCGCTGCCGTAAGTGCTTGATCTGGTGGATAATGCAGCTCCATAGCTGGTCCTGGGTAAGGATTGAAAATCCGCGTGTCGGTGGTTCGATTCCGCCCCAGGCCACCAAGTCAAAGCCCGGCATCTGCCGGTAGTCAAAGCCCCGAAGTTCAGGCCTCGGGGCTTTTTCTTTGTGCGTTGTTCTGCAACGTGGTGCCCCACAAACAACCGGCCCGAAGGCCGGTTGTTTGTGGGACGCGCCACGCTGTATGCGTGACGCATGCAGCTGCCAGGGCTTCAGTCGAACGGCCGCGGCTTCGGGGTCTTGTCGGTCGAAGGCGGCAGGATCGGCATGCCGATCTGCGGTTGCTGGCCGGTCAGGGTCTTGAGGAAGGCGACGATCTTGGCGTTTTCATCCTGGGTGAATTCGCGCCCCAGCTGCAGGCGCCCCATCAGGTCGACCGCCATGGTCAGGGTCGGGGCTTCGCCGTCGTGGAAGTACGGATACGTCAGCTCCACGTTGCGCAGCGTCGGCACCTTGAAGTTCAGGCGGTCGGCGTCCTTGCCGGTGACTTCGACCCGGCCCTGGGCGGTGCTGGCGGTCTTGTACGGTTGCACCAGGCCCATCTTCTGGAAGGAATTGCCGCCGAGGTTGGGGCCGTTGTGGCAGGCCACGCAGCCGCTTTCCTTGAACAGGGTGTAGCCGGCGAGCTCGTCCTTGGACAGCGCTTTGTTGTCACCATCCAGCCAGCGGTCGAAGCGCGAGTTGGGGGTGACCAAGGTCTCTTCGAACGCGGCGATGGCGGTGGTGACTTCGTCGATGCTCAGCTTGTCGTGCTTGAAGACCTGCTTGAACTCGTTCACGTAGCCCGGAATGGACTTGAGCGTGTCGATGGCCAGCTCGTGGGTGAACGCCATTTCGCCGGGGTTGGCGATCGGGCCACCGGCCTGCGCCTTCAGGTCGGCCGCGCGGCCGTCCCAGAACTGCGCCAGGTTGAGGCTGGAGTTGAGCACGGTGGGCGAGTTGATCGGGCCTTGCTGCCAGTTGTGGCCGATGGAGGTCTTGAGGTTGTCCGAGCCGCCCATGCTCAGGTTGTGGCACGAGTTGCACGAGATGAAGCCGGACTTGGACAGGCGGGGGTCGAAGAACAGCTTCTTGCCCAGTTCCACCATGGCGGGGTCGAGGTTGCGGATGGCCGGGATGGTCTGGACCGGTTCGTCGGTGCGCTTCTGGGCGAAGGCGGTGCCGGTGGCGCAGGCGGTCGCTGCGGCCAAGGCGCAGAGGGTCCAGCGGATCGAGGTTCTCATGGGTTACTCACTTTCTGTTGGCATTGACTTCGGGTGCGTCGGTGCCCGCGTGGCGGCGTGAGTTTCTGCAGACGGGGCGGTTGACGGGCCCATGGTGCGGGTCGCGATGCGGGGCGCAGTTGACCCGGATCAATGCCGTGCCCGGAAGCCGATAGGCAGGAGCTATGGCTTAAATAGCCTTAAGGCTATCGGGGTCTTCGGTCAGAGCGGGTAGGGAGCCCGCCAGGGCAGGCGCCCGGCGGGTTGGGCGCGGCGGCAGGTGCCGCGCGCTGGCCGCGCTTACCAGCCGGGGCGTCGGCGCAACAAAAAGCGCAGCACCGGCTCGCTGGCTGCGCGACCTTCGGCGGGCAGGCGGTCGCCGGCGAGCTCGCGCCCACAGTCGCGCGGTGCGCCCACCCAGACCGCATCCATGGCCACGCCATCGGCCGATTCATCGAGGTTGAACTCGCCGTCCTCGACGTCGCCGGACACGAAGGCCTTGCGGTCGTTGCCCGGTGCGCTGCGGCTCAGGCTGCCCCGCAAGCTGCCGGGGTATTCGGGGTGCGGCTCGAACAGCACGGCGCCGGTCGACACGGGCTGGTCGGGGCTGCCGTCGGCCGGCCACAGGTGCAGTTCCCAGAAACCGTAGAGGCGGGCGGGCGGCAGATCCTGCGTGCAGGCGGGCGTGTCCGTTGCCGCAGGCTGGGCCTGCAGCGGTGGAGTGGCGACCGTGAACAGCGTGGCCAGCAGCAGGCTGGCGAGGCGCGGGGCGCTCAAGGCGGTGCGGGCGGGCGGGCGGTTCATGCGGGGTTGGGGGGGGCTGCGGTGGCGCGCTGGGCGAATTCGGCGCGCAGCGCGCGCAGCTTTTCGCGCGGGTCTTCCTTCACGGTGGCCTGGTCCAGCGCCATTTCCTGGATGAAGCGGCTGGGCGTTCCGGGCACGCTTTCGCGGCCCTTCTTGCGGCGCTTGAGCCAGCTCACCGCCAGCGTGCGCTGGGCGCGCGTGATGCCCACATACATCAGGCGCCGTTCCTCCTGCACGCGCTGCGCCAGCAGCTCGGCGCTGAGGTCGCTGTCGGCGTCGTCGGTCTTGAAGGGCAGCAGGCCTTCGTTCACGCCCACCAGCACCACGTGTGGCCATTCCAGGCCCTTGGAGGCGTGCAGGGTCGAGAGGGTGACCACGTTCTGGTCCTGCTCGCGCTCGCTCAGCGTGGAGATCAGTGCGATGGTCTGCACCACTTCGAGCAGGCTCTTGCGCTCGGTTTCTACCTGGGCGCCGGCCTCGTCGGCGATCTGGCCGCCGCAGCGCCCGGCGACCCAGTCGCAGAAGTCCAGCACGTTGGTCCAGCGCGCGGCGGCGATCTTTTCGTTGTCTTCGCTGTCGTAGAGGTGCTGTTCGTAGCCGATGTCCTTGAGCCATTCCGTGAGGAAGGCGCGCGCGGCTTCGTGGCCGACCGTGTGGCGGGCGCGGTACTCCAGGTCGTTCACCGCGCGGCCGAACTCGTGCAGCGTGGTGATCGCGCGCGCGTTCACCGCGCTCGGCAGCGAATGCGAGAACAGCGCCTCGAAAAGGCTGAGCTTGTACTGCGTGGCAAAGGTGCCCAACTGCCCCAGCGTGGTGTGGCCGATGCCGCGTTTGGGCGTGGTGGCCGAGCGCAGGAAGGCCGGATCGTCGTTGTTGTTGACCAGCAGGCGCAGCCAGGCGCACAGGTCGCGGATTTCGGCCTTGTCGAAGAAGCTCTGGCCGCCCGACACCTTGTAGGGGATCTGCGCGCGGCGCAGCGCCTGTTCGAAACTGCGCGCCATGTGGTTGGCGCGATAGAGGATGGCGAAATCGCGCCATTCCTTGTGCGGGCTGCTGGCGCGCAGGCTCTGCAGGCGCGCTACGGCGCGCTCGGCCTCGTGCTCTTCGTTGTCGGCCGCGACCACACGCACCGGCTCGCCTTCGCCCAGGTCGCTCCACAGCGTCTTGGGGAACAGCTTGGGGTTGGGGCCGATGACGTTGTTGGCCGCGCGCAGGATGGCGCTGGTGGAGCGGTAGTTCTGCTCCAGCTTGATCACGCGCAGCTGCGGAAAGTCGATCGGCAGCTTCTTGAGGTTGTCCAGCGTGGCGCCGCGCCAGCCGTAGATGGACTGGTCGTCGTCGCCCACGGCGGTGAAGCGCGCGCGTTCGCCCACCAGCAGCTTGAGCAGCTCGTACTGGGTGGCGTTGGTGTCCTGGTATTCGTCGACCAGCACGTGGCCGAGCTTTTTCTGCCACTTCTCGCGCACTTCGGCGTGTTCGCCCAGCAGCTTGAGCGGCAGGCGGATCAGGTCGTCGAAATCAACGCTCTGGTAGGCCGTCAGGCGCTCTTCATAGCGCGCCATGATGGCGGCGGTCTGGCGTTCGCTTTCGTCCTTGGCCTGCCGGATCGCGTCGGCGGCGCTCATGCCGGCGCCCTTCCAGGCGCTGATGGTCCATTGCCAGGCGCGCGCGGTGTTGGCGTCGGTGGTGCCGCCACAGTCCTTGAGCAGGCTGGTGATGTCGTCGGTATCGAGGATGGAGAACTGCGGCTTCAGCCCCAGCACCTGCCCGTCTTCGCGCAGCAGGCGCACGCCCAGCGCGTGGAAGGTGCAGATCAGCACCTTGCGCGCATCGCGCCCCACCAGTTGGCCCGCGCGTTCGCGCATTTCGGCGGCGGCCTTGTTGGTGAAGGTGATGGCCGCGATGCGGTCGGCAGCCAGACCGGCCTGGATCAGGCGCGCGATCTTGTGCGTGATCACGCGGGTCTTGCCCGATCCGGCGCCGGCCAGCACCAGGCTGGGGCCAGCCAGGTGGTTCACGGCATCGAGCTGGGCGAGGTTGAGACCGGCAGACATGGCAGGAATGGACGAAGCGGCAAATGATAACGGCCACCCGCAGGCCCTGCCGGTGGCCGGTTTCGGGCCCGGCCCCGCCTGCCGGTCGGCCAACTGAGACAATCGCGCACCGTGCTGCAAATCCTCCTCGTCACCTTCCCCTTTTTCGCGCTGGTGCTTGCCGGGTTTCTGGCGGCGCGGCGGCGTCTGCTGCCGCTGGAGGCGATCCCGGGCCTGAACGCCTTCGTGCTGTTCTTTGCCCTGCCATGCATGCTGTACCGCTTTGGCTCGACCACGCCGATCGCGCAACTGCTCGATCTGTCGGTGGTCGGGGTCTACCTGCTGTGCGCGCTGGTGATGGTGGCACTGGCCATCGTGCTGACAAAAAACGCCCGCATCCGCTGGAACGACGCGGCCTTCGGTGCGCTGGTGGCGGCGTTTCCCAATTCGGGTTTCATGGGCGTGCCGCTGCTGGTGGCCCTGCTCGGGCAGGCCGCCGCGGGCCCGGTGATCGTGCTGATCCTGGTGGACATGGTGGTCACCAGCTCGCTGTGCCTGGCGCTGTCGCGGCTGGACGAGGGCGAAGGCCATGGCGGCCAGGCCATGGTGGTGGCCGCGCGCAAGGCGCTGCGTGGTGTGGCCACCAACCCCATGCCCTGGGCCATCGGCCTGGGCGCGCTGGCGTCGGCGCTGCAATGGCAACTGCCCGGCCCGGTGGAAAAAACGGTCTGGCTGCTGGCCGACGCGGCGTCGCCGGTGGCGCTGTTCACCATCGGGGCGGTGCTGGCGCGCTCGCAGATCCAGGCCAACCACCCGATGCCGGTGTCGGACTACCTGCCCGTGGCGCTCATGAAACTGGTGCTGCACCCGCTGCTGGTGCTGGGGGCCGGTTCCGCGGCCATCGCGCTGGGCGTGCCGCTGGACCGGTTTGCGCTCACGGTGATGGTGCTGACGGCGGCCCTGCCCAGTGCCAGCAACGTGTCGCTGCTGGCCGAGCGCATGGGCGCCGACAACGGGCGCATTGCGCGCATCATCCTGGTGTCGACGGCGGCGGCCTTCCTGAGCTTTTCCGCCGCGGTGGCCTGGCTGACCTGAGGCCCGTTCAGAAGGTGTGGCCGGCGCTCAGACCCAGGCTCCACTGGCGCCCGGGGCCGGGCTCGAAGAAGCGGCGGTTGCTGTCGTTGACGATGACCGAGCCCACATAGCGACGGTCGCTCAGGTTGTCGATGCGCAGCGTCTGGCGCAACTGCCAGGCGCCCAGGCGCTGTGTCCAGCCCAGGCGCAGGTGCAGCAGGGTGGCCGGGTCGGTGCGGTCGGTGTTGAGGTCGTCCACCGCCATGCGGCCCTGGTGCACCAGTTCCAGCGCGGCGCTGAAGCCTGGCCACTGCCGCGGCTGCCAGGCCAGTTCGGTGAACAGCAGGCGGTCCAGCGCGCCGGGGACGCGGCGGCCCGCCGCGACCAGGTTGCCACCGCTGCCGGCAAAGCTGTCGGTGAAGCGGGCGCTCAACGTCGACAGGGCCACGTGCGTGCGCCACGCGGGGCCCCACTGCGCGCTGTGCACCAGTTCCAGCCCCTGGCGGCGCGTGCGCCCGGCGTTGGTGTAGAGCGTGCGGCCACCGCTGCTGGCAGCGACCACGATTTCGTCGCGGGTGTGAAGGCGGAACAGCGCCAGGTCCAGGCGCTGATCGGCGCCCAGCCGCATCTTCAGGCCGGCTTCGAGGTGGGTGCTGCGGGCCGGACGCAGCGCCAGGTTGGGGCCGCTGGCGGCCGGTGTGTAGGCAATCTCGGTCAGCGTGGGGGTTTCGAAGCCGCGGCCGGCGTTCACGTACAGGTTGGTGTCGGCGTTCAGGTGGCGGGTCAGGCCCACGACCGGGTGGGTGGCGCTGTAGCCGACGCGGCCACTGTCGTCGGGGTTGCCGGGGCGGATGTAGTGGTCGTCGACGCCGAAGCGCACGCGGTGCGCACGCAGGCCGGCGACGGCGCTCCAGGCCTCGCTGATCGACCAGTCGGCCTGGGCGTGCACGCCGGTGCTGCGTGCGCGCCCGTTTTCGTCGCGCTTGAGCGCGCCGGTGGTGCCCTGCAGATTCAGGAAGCCTTGCCGGTGTTCGTCCATGGTGTCGTGGTCGATGCCGACCGTGGCCAGCACCTGACCATCGCCCACCGGCAGGCGCCGGCTGGCGCGCAGACCCAGGCCCTGGTAGTCGCGGTCCAGCCGCACCACGCCACCGGCCGCGCTGGGCAGTTGTTGCGCGGCCAGCGGAATGGCCAGCCGGTTGTCGAGCGTGCGCTGACCGCCGTAGACCCAGGCCGAAACCGTGCTCGCGGCATCGAGGCGGTGGTCCATCACCAGCCCCAGCTGGTTCTGCCGCACCGATTTGCCGGTCTGGAACTCGGCGGCGCGCGGGTCGGTCTGGCGCGGCTGGGCCGCCATCTGCGCGCGCGTCAGGCCCAGCGGGTCGTCCGACGAGGGCTGGCGGAACGTGTTGGCCACCAGCGTCAGGCGGGTCTGTTCACCGGCTTGCCAGCGCAACCGGGCGTTGAGCTGCTGGCGCTCGGCGGCGCTGTGCGGGCGCAGGCCGTCGGTGTGGAAGTCGCTCAGGTCCAGGCGGTAGTTGAGCGCACCGGTCTGCCCGGCCGCCTGCAGCCCGAGGCGTCGCAGGCCCGCGCTGCCGGTGTCGACGGTGGCGCGCAGTTCGGGCCGCGCCGGGCCATCGGCGGTGAACACCTGCACCACGCCGCCCGCCGCGTTGCCGTACAGCAGGGCCAGCGGGCCGCGCAGCACCTCGATGCGCTCGGCCGACGGCAGGCTCACGGTGGCGACCTGCCCCTGCCCGTCGGGCATGCTGGCGGGAATGCCGTCGACGATCAGCCGCACGCCGCGAATGCCGAAGGGCGAGCGTGCGCCCGCGCCGCGGATCGACAGTTGCAGGTCCTGCGCGTAGTTCTGCCGGTTCAGCGCGGCCACGCCCGGGATGCGCACCAGCGATTCCGACAGGTTCACGCGCGGCCCGGCGGCCTCGATCTCGGCCTGCCCGACGGCCTGGATCGACGCCGGCGCGTCGAACGCCTGTTGCGCCTGCCGGCTGGCGCTGACCACGACTTCCGGCAGCGTCTGGGGCAAAACCTGGGGCGCCGCCGCCTGGGCCGCCACGAGACCCGGCGTCAGCGCCCACAGCGTGGTCAGCCAGGGGCAGGCGTGGCGGGTCGGCAGGGTCATGGGCGGATCCGGAAACAGTTGGGCCGGGGTTTTTTTGTGCGCGGGGCGACGCTGGGCGGCGCTGCCGTCGGCAGAAACCGGCCGATCTTGCTACAAGTTCCTTAAGCCCGTCGCCGGGTGTCCGGGGGCTGGCGAACGTGCTGCGCCGCCGCATTGTGGGTGCCTATTGGATTGATTGATTCAATTGAATCGACGAAACCATAGGGAACTTCTAAAGTCAGGACCTCACCCACAGGAGAGCCGCCATGAAGCCGACAGATTCCCCCGGCAATGTCTTGCCCGACTGGCTGGAAACCCTGGCCGCCCTGGCCGCAGCCTTCTGAGTCGGTCGCCCCTTTTTTTATCCAGGAGATCACGATGAGCAACCCCCAAGCCGAAGCCCAATGCCCGTTCCACGCCGCCGGCGGCGCGCGTGCCACCCACGGTACCCAGTCCAACGCCGACTGGTGGCCCAACCAGCTCAACCTGTCCATCCTGCACCAGCACCAGCCGGTGTCGAACCCGATGGACCCGGACTTCAGCTACGCCGAAGCCTTCCAGAAGCTGGACTTCGCCGCGCTCAAGAAAGACCTGGCCGCGCTCATGACCGACAGCCAGGACTGGTGGCCGGCCGACTGGGGCCACTACGGCGGCCTGTTCATCCGCATGGCCTGGCACAGCGCCGGCACCTACCGCACGGCCGACGGCCGCGGCGGCGCCAGCACCGGCAACCAGCGCTTCGCACCGCTGAACTCCTGGCCCGACAACGGCAACCTCGACAAGGCCCGCCGCCTGCTCTGGCCCGTCAAACAAAAGTACGGCAACGCCATCTCCTGGGCCGACCTGTTCATCCTGGCCGGCAACGTGGCCATGGAAACCATGGGCTTCAAGACCTTCGGTTTCGGCGGCGGCCGTGAAGACATCTGGGCGCCGGAAGAAGACATCTACTGGGGCGCCGAAGCCGAATGGCTGGCCACCAGCGACAAGGCCAACAGCCGCTACAGCGGTGACCGCGACCTGGAAAACCCCCTGGCTGCGGTGCAGATGGGCCTGATCTACGTGAACCCCGAAGGCCCGGACGGCAAGCCCGACCCCGTGGCCAGCGGCCGCGACGTGCGCGAAACCTTCGCCCGCATGGCCATGAACGACTACGAAACCGTGGCCCTGGTGGCCGGCGGCCACACCTTCGGCAAGGCCCACGGCGCTGGCGATCCCAAGCTGGTGGGCCCCGAACCCGAAGCCGCACCGATCGAGGCCATGGGCCTGGGCTGGATCAACCAGCTTGGCAGCGGCAAGGCGGGCGACACCACCACCAGCGGCATCGAAGGCGCCTGGAAACCCAACCCCACCACCTGGGACATGGGCTACTTCAAGGTGCTGTTCAAGTACGACTGGGAACTCGTCAAGAGCCCGGCCGGCGCCCACCAGTGGCTGGCCAAGGACGTGGCCGACGAGGACCTGATCCCCGACGCCCACGACCCCAGCAAGAAGCACCGCCCGATGATGACCACGGCCGACCTGTCGCTCAAGTTCGACCCGGCCTACGAAAAGATCTCGCGCCACTTCGCGGCAAACCCGGACGAGTTCGCCGACGCCTACGCCCGCGCCTGGTTCAAGCTGACCCACCGCGACATGGGCCCCAAGAGCCTGTACCTCGGCCCCGAAGTGCCGGCCGAAGACCTGATCTGGCAAGACCCGGTGCCGGCCGCCAGCCACCCGCTGATCGACGCCGCCGACGCGCAGGCGCTGAAGGCGCGCATCCTCGCCAGCGGCCTGTCGGTGGCTGAACTCGTGTCCACCGCCTGGGCGTCCGCGTCCACCTTCCGCGGCAGCGACAAGCGTGGCGGCGCCAACGGGGCCCGCATCCGCCTGGCGCCCCAGAAGGACTGGGAAGCCAACCAGCCTGCGCAACTGGCCAAAGTGCTGGCCGTGTTGGAAGGCATCCAGAGCACCTTCAACGCCGGCGCCAAGAAGGTGTCGCTGGCCGACCTGATCGTGCTCGCCGGCAACGCCGGGGTGGAAGCGGCTGCCAAGGCCGCCGGCCACGCGGTGGACGTGCCCTTCGCCCCGGGCCGCACCGACGCCACGGCCGAGCAGACCGACGCCGAATCCTTCGCCGTGCTCGAACCGCAGGCCGACGGCTTCCGCAACTACCGTAAAAAGGCCTTCAGCGTTTCGCCCGAAGAAATGCTGTTGGACAAGGCGCAACTGCTCACCCTGAGCGCGCCCGAAATGACGGTGCTGGTCGGTGGCCTGCGCGTGCTCGGCGCCAACCACGGGGGCTCGAAGGCGGGCGTGTTCACCCAGCGCCCGGGCCAGTTGACCAACGACTTCTTCGTCAACCTGGTCGACATGACCACCGCCTGGAAGCCGACCGGCGACAACGCCTACGAAGGCCGCGACAGGAAGACCGGCGCCGTGAAGTGGACCGCCTCCCGCGTCGACCTGGCCTTCGGCTCCAACTCGCAGCTGCGCGCCATTGCCGAGGTGTACGCCCAGAGCGACAACGGGGGCAAGTTCGTGAAGGACTTTGTGGCGGCCTGGGCCAAGGTCATGAACCTGGACCGCTTCGACCTGAAGTAAACCAGCGCCCCGGCGCACCGCGATTGATCAGGCAGGTTTCCTGCCTTCGCCCCCGGCACCGCCAGGTTCCGGGGGCTTTTTGCGGGCGGCGCCAGATCGGGCGCGTTCCCTGGAAATGAAAAGGCCACCCGAAGGTGGCCAGCGTGCGGCCTGTTCTGAATCAGGCGTCGCGCACGGTGGGGATTGTGGCGGGCGATTGTGACTCTGGCGTGACACGCTCGGCGCCGTGTCGGCCGCCGCGCCATGGGCTCCCGGTCTGCCGCCTTGCGGCAGGGCTTGCGGCCACATTCTCTGTCGCACCCGTGCCTGGCGACCCCGCCGTGCCCGTGTAGGTTGCCTCGTCATGCCCGCGCAGGGTATCCAGTCATGCCTGCGCGGGCTATGCAGTCACGCCCATGCATGGTTCCCCCATCATGCCCATACAGGTTACCCCGTCATGCCCGCGCAGGCGGGGATCCAGTGCCTGGACGGCCTGCTCTTGTGCCAACGCCTGGATGCCCGCCTGCGCGGGCATGACGGGAACAAGCGTGCACCCGCGTCGGGAACAAGCACGCGTACGGGGTGGATGCTCGCGTTCGCCGCGTTCGCCGCGTTCGCTTCGTTCGCTTCGTTCGCTTCGTTCGCTTCGTTCGCTTCGTTCGCTTCGTTCGCTTCGTTCGTTGCGCGTACGCGTAGGGCGTTGTGTTTGCGCGTTGGCAACAGCCCACCCGCGTCCCGCTCCGCAACGGGGAGGCTCCGGGGCCTAGATCGCCAGCGGGTCCACGTCCACCGCGAAGCGGACCAGCCCGCGTGCCTCGGGCAGGGTGCGGCAGGCCAGCAGCACCGGCTGCCACGCGCTCAGAAAACGTTGCAAGGCCGCGCGCGACGCGGCTTCCACCAGCAACTGGGCACGCTCCACATTGGCCACGCGCTGGATGGTCAGGGGCACGGCGGGGTAGAGCGTCACGTCGTCGCGGTGCGGCAGGCCGGCGGCCTGCTGGGCGGCGCCGTTCAGGAAAGCCTGCGCCGCGGCCTGGGTGCGTGCGTCGGCGCGCAGCAGCGCCTGGTAGCCGTGCGGGGGCATGCCGGCCATTTCGCGTTCGGCCAGTTGCTCGGCCGCGAAGGCCGGGTAGTCGTGGGTCTTGAGCGCCGCGAACAGCGGGTGTTCGGGGTGCCAGGTCTGCACCCACATTTCGCTCACGCCGCTGTGCCGCGCGTCGCGCCCGGCGCGCCCGCCCGCCTGCATGAGCAGCGCAAACAGGCGCTCGGGCGCGCGGTAGTCGCTGGCGAAGAGCGCGGCGTCGGCGTTCAGGCTGGCCACCAGGGTGATGCGCCGGAAGTCGTGCCCCTTGGCGATCATCTGCGTGCCCACCAGCACGTCCACCTCGCCGCTGTGCAGCGCGGCCAGTTGCGCTTCCAGGCTGCCTTTGAGGCGCGTGGTGTCGGCGTCCATGCGCGCCACGCGGGCCGGGCCGCCGTCGGGGCGGCGCGCGTCGACCAGCAGGCCCGCAAGCTGTTCTTCGATCTGCTCGGTGCCGCGCCCGATGGGCGCGATGTCGAGGTTGCCGCAATCGGGGCAGGCGCGGGGCACGCGGCTGGTGAAGCCGCAGTGGTGGCAGCGCAGCGTGCGGTCGAGCTTGTGGAACACCCGGAAAGCGCTGCAGTGCGGGCACTGGCTTTTCCAGGCGCAGGCGTCGCAGGCCAGCACGGGCGCGTAGCCGCGGCGGTTGAGCAGCACCAGGCACTGCTCGCCGCGTGCGATGCGCTCCTGCATGGCGGCCAGCAGTGGCGGCGCCAGCGTGGCGCCCTTGGGCTGGTGGTTCATGTCGACCAGGCGCAGGCGCGGCAGCGCGCCGCCGCCGATGCGCGCGGGCATGGCCAGCCGCAGGTAGCGGCCCTGTTCGGCGGCGTGCCAGCTCTCCAGCGACGGCGTGGCCGAACCCAGAACCACCTGGCAGCCCGCCGCGCCGGCGGGGGCAGAAGCCGGGCTCGTTTCCGCATCCGGGCCCGCAGCGGCCAGGGCTTCGCTTTCGAGCTTGGCGCGGTAGACGGCCAGATCGCGCGCCGAATAGCGGGCGCCATCCTGGCTTTTGTAGCTGGGGTCGTGTTCTTCGTCGACCACGATCAGCCGCAGCCCCGGCAGGCTGGCGAACACGGCCAGCCGGGTGCCGAGCACGATGCGCGCGCTGCCGCTGTGCGCGGCCAGCCAGGCCGCCAGACGCTGCGGCGGTGTCATGCCACTGTGCATGGCCACCACCACGCCTTCGCCGTGGCGCGGCTCGAAGCGGGCGCGAAAACGCGCCTCCAACTGGGGCGTGAGGTTGATTTCGGGCACCATCACCAGCACCTGGGCCGCCGGGTCGGCGGCCAGGGCGCGTTCGGTGGCGCGCAGGTAGACCTCGGTCTTGCCGCTGCCGGTGGCGCCGAACAGCAGCGCCGGGCGGTCGGCGCCGGCCAGCGCCGCGAGCGCGGCCGCCTGCTCGTCGCTGGGCGGCGGGGCGGTGTCGGCGGCGGATGCGGGGGCTGCACCGATCGCAGCGGCCTTGGCCTGGCGCTTGAGCCGCCGCGCCAGCTGGGTGTTGTCCAGATCACGCAGGGTGGGCGGCAAGGCGGCCAGCGCCACCTCACCCAGGCTGCGCTGGTAGTAGCGCGCCGCAAACTGCACCAGCTGGCGCCAGCGCCCATTCAGGGGCGCCAGCCCATCGAGCACCGCAGCAACGTCGCGCGCCTGTTCTGGCGCCAGCCCTTCGGGCGGCGCTGTTTCGTCGGCCCAGACGATGCCCAGCACCTCGCGCGCGCCCAGCGGCACACGCACCAAGGTGCCCGGCGCGAGCGCAGACTCACTTCGGTAACTCAGCAGCGCACCCACCCCGCTGTGCGCGGGGGTGGCAACGACGATGCTGGGCCAGTGGGTCATGAGTTAGTCGGTCTTTTTCAGGCAATCTGGCGAAACACGGCGCAAGTCATTGATTTGACACATCTTCCACAACTGTCCAGAACTTCTGTGGATAACTTTGTTGATAGATCCTGAAAGTGCGCTCCGAGGCCTTGAAAATCAAGGGCTTTCTTAAATTGCCCAGAAAAAAAGCAGCGGATGTTGTCTATATGAATCAAGGACTTACGGATATTGTGTCGGCGCGGTGCAGAAACTTTTCCGCATGAAGACCATGGCGCGCCGCAACAAAAATTTTGTGCATAAGTAAAGCTTGTCAAGCCCGTTTTTGCGCCATTTTTGTGCTATTGGCGGCATCGCCCGGGCACCCAAACCGGTGCGGCCAGCACCGTTGTGGTAGGTCTGCCGCCCCCTTTCCGGGGTGGCAGGCACCCGTTTCAGGCAGCGCGCAAGCGGCGCGAATGCGCATGCACCGCGTCCACCAGCACCTTCACGTGGTCGGGCGGCGTGAACTGGCTGATGCCGTGCCCCAGGTTGAAAATGTGTGTCGGCCCGGTGCCCGCGCCCTGGTGCGGCGCACCAAAGCTTTTCAGCACGGCGGCCACTTCGCGGTCGATGGCTTCGGGCGGCGCAAACAGCACGTTCGGGTCGATGTTGCCCTGCAGGGCTTTGCTGTCGCCCACCAGCGCGCGCGCCTGGGCCAGGTTCACCGTCCAGTCCAGGCCCAGAGCCTCGCAGTCCAGCCCCTTCATGTCGGCCAGCCACAGGCCGCCGCCCTTGGTGAAGACGATGCGCGGAATGGTGGCGCCTGCGGCGTCGGTGCGCTTCAGTTGCGCCAGTACCCGCTTGGTGTAGGCCAGGCTGAATTCCTGGAGCTTGCCGTCGGCCAGCACGCCGCCCCAGCTGTCGAACACCATCACCGCCTGCGCGCCGGCGTCGATCTGCGCGTTCAGGTAGGCGGCCACCGCGTCGGCGTTGATCGCCAGGATGCGGTGCATCAGGTCCGGGCGGCTGTACATCAGGCTCTTGACCGCGCGGTAGTCGTCCGAGCCGCCGCCCTCGACCATGTAGCAGGCCAGCGTCCAGGGGCTGCCCGAAAAGCCGATCAGCGGCACCCGGCCGTTGAGCGCCTTGCGGATGCTGGTCACCGCGTCGAACACGTAGCGCAGCTTCTCCAGGTCCGGCACGGCCAGCGTGGCCACGTCGGCTTCGGTGCGCACATTGCGCGCGAACTTCGGCCCCTCGCCCTGCTGGAACGACAGGCCCAGGCCCATCGCGTCGGGCACGGTCAGGATGTCGCTGAACAGAATGGCCGCGTCCAGCGCGTAGCGCTCCAGCGGCTGCAGTGTCACCTCGGTCGCGTAATCCACGTTCGTCGCCAAGCCCATGAACGACCCCGCCTTGGCGCGCGTGGCGCAGTACTCGGGCAGGTAGCGCCCGGCCTGGCGCATCAGCCACACCGGCGTGTGCTCGGTGGCCTGGCGCAGGCAGGCGCGCAAAAAGGTGTCGTTCTGCAGGGGGGCAAAGCTCATGAGGGTGTCCGGGTCGGGGCTTCAAAAGGAAGCGACGATTATCCCGCGTGGGGCTGGCGGCTCAGAGCGCGTCCAGTGGGCTGAGAACCCCCCGCCCGCCCTTGTTGAGCACGTGGGTGTAAATCATGGTGGTGTTCACATCGGCATGGCCCAGCAGTTCCTGCACGGTGCGAATGTCGTAGCCCGCCTGCAGCAGGTGCGTGGCGAATGAGTGGCGCAGCACGTGCGGCGTCACTGGCTTGGCAATGCCCGCCACGCGGGCCGCCTCGCGCACGGCACGCTGCACCGATTCAGGGTACACATGGTGCCGGCGTTCCATGGGCTGGCCCGTGCGGGCGTCCGGGCGCGGATCGACCGAGCGCACCGGCGAAGGAAACACCCACTGCCATGCCCAGGTGCGGTCTGCCTCGGGGTACTTCACGGCCAAGGCATTGGGCAGATACACCCGGCCCAGGCCGGCCTGCACATCTTTTTCGTGCAGCGCACGGGCTTTTGCCAATTGGTCTTGCAGGCCGGCAATGAGGTTTTCGGGCAGCACCGTCACGCGGTCCTTATTGCCCTTGCCCTCGCGCACCACGATTTCGCGGCGGGCAAATTCCACATCCTTCACGCGAAGGCGCAACGCTTCCATCAGCCGCATGCCCGTGCCGTAAAGCAACTGCGCAATCAAACCCGTGGTGCCCTGGGTGTGCAGCAACAGGGAACGAACTTCCGTTGGTGTGAGCACCACTGGCAAACGGCGCGGCGCCTTGGCCTGGACCACTTCGTCCAGCCAGGGCAATTCCACCTGCAACACCGATTTGTACAAATACAGAAGGGCCGATTTCGCCTGATTCTGCGTGGAGGCCGAAACCTGCCGATCCACCGCCAGATGGGTCAGAAACGCGCTGACTTCCAGCGCACCCATATCGGCCGGGTGGCGTTTGTGGTGAAACAGAATGAACCGGCGCACCCAGTCCACATAAGCTTCTTCGGTGCGAATGCTGTAATGCCGCGTGCGCAAATCGGCGCGCAGCCGCTCCAGCAGCCGGGGAGGCTGCGCCTGAGGTTGAGCGACCGGCAGGAGGGGTGCCTTGGCAGCAGTGTTCATCCGGAAAATTTTAGGTTTGCCTAAAAATGATGTCCAGTCATTTTTCCTTGGTGACAAATGAGGAGGCAGGGAGGAAGCTTGCTTTGGTTGACTGGTTGGCGTAGGATGACTATCGTCTAAATCTAGTTAGGCATGTTGCATCATGGCGTTTCCTCAACCGGATTACTTGACTGAAGAACAAATTCACACGTTGCTTTCCCGGTACGACGCCGCCTTTGAACTGACCATGACGCGTATTCGCTACAAAAACAAGCAGGAGATCAGGCGCCCTGAAACCATCACTGCTCGGGCGCTCTTGGAATTGATTGTCGAAAGCATTGACAGTGGGTGGGGCTTCGATATGGACGTCGACCTCCCTCAAACGGGACAAACCTTAATGGGGCATCATGATGGTATCTATTGGCTTAAATAGCATGCCTAACCCAACGCTCAAGTTTGCTCCCTTTGGTCACTGGGACGCGCCTTCGGCGCGCCCCTTAGCTATACGTTAGGCCTCAAGAATGCCAATCGCGCGCAACTCGTCGGATGATGAACTGCTGTCTGAGGTTCGAGCCTGGATTGAGCTACTTGCGAAAGAAGACTTCACGCTTGCGCTTCAGCGAATCCCGGGCGAACAACCCGACGCGTGGTCGCCCCAGCTTCTGCAGAAGGTCATCGCCGGATATGGCCTTCCAGACCCACACCCAAGTGGCACGCGATTCCAAGTCACTTCGGTAGCTCAGGTGGCAGGTAGTCCACCAATCGCTAGAGTCGAACGCCAGATAGTCCCGCCCGGGGCCGTCGCGTACATCGAGCACAGCTTGCCGCTCGATGGCAAATGGTCCGATCTAACGGCAACGTTCGCGCTCTCTGCGCAGGGCAGCCAAACAGCGTTGCGTCTTCTGGAAGTTCATGTCTTGTAGTAGCGCATTGACGCCTAACCCTTCGCTGGAGCCGACTCGCACCGGCATGGCACTTGGCCCGCTTCCCGATGTGGTCCATCATCCGTCCAGCGGGCCAAGCGCCACACCGGCGCTCGCGCCTCAGCTCAAACGTTAGGCCTCTCGCGCAGCGTCCAAGGAGCCAGAAGATGCAAATCACCCTCGCAAGCATCCCAGTGGAAGATCAAGATCGCGCTCTTGCCTTCTACACGTCTGTTCTCGGCTTCGAGAAAAAGCATGACATTCCGATGGGTCAGTTCCGCTGGCTCACAGTCACATCTCCAGAAGGAGCGGCCGGAGTCGAATTGGTGCTAGAGCCTATGGCGTTCCCGCCTGCTCGCACCTATCAAAAGTCTCTCTTTGAAGCAGGCATCCCGGCAACTGCCTTCATGACGAAAGACATCTCCGAAGAATTTCAGAAGCTCAAGTCTCTAGGCGTCAAGTTCCGCGGAGAGCCTACCGCCATGGGCCCCGTAACCGTCGTTCTCTTTGAAGACACTTGCGGAAACCTAATAAACCTTGTTCAACCGGCGGCCTAACCACTCCGTCAAGGGGACTGGCCTGCGGCCAGCCCCTTACGTCAAACGTTGGGCGCCTTAGTCATGCCTTCGATCCGAGACAACTTTCCTAAAGCAGTCGTCGATGCGCTTGGAAAGCGCGCCGCTTTCATTTGTTCTAATCCAGATTGTCGGGCGCAAACCCTGGCGCCATCCGATAGTGAGCCGGAGAAATATCTGTACATTGGAAAAGCCGCCCATATCTGCGCCGCAGCTGGAGGTGGGCCTCGATATAAGACGGAAATGGCAGCATCGGAGCGCGCCGGGATTGGGAATGCAATATTCCTCTGCAGCGGGTGCGCAGACATGATCGACAAGAACAACGGGGCCGACTTCCCGGAAGCGATGCTCCGACAGTGGAAGACAGAGCACGAAAACTGGGTTGCACAGAACCTAAACAAGCGAGGAACTGGTGTCGGGGGCGACGGAGGTGGAGGAACAATCATAGGTAACCGTGGGACGGTCATCGGTGGTCGGGGTGGCGACGGAGGTGTGAGCGGTATTGGTGGCAAAGGTGGTAGCGGCTTCATCCACGGCGATGACGGGCTAATCATCGGCGGCGATGGCGGTAGCGCAGCTACAGCTGATGGGCGCGGCGGTCGTGGAGCACGCGGACCTACCGAGCGCGTCGGCTTTTCGACAGAAATGTGGGGCTTTGGTCGTGGTGGATCGGCACCCAATCACCCGGAGTACGACCGCCGGATCAACTTACTGATCCACATCCGAAACGAATACTTGTCACGGTTCCCTAGCGATGCACCATTCATACAGGCCGGGATCGATCCCGTTCCTATCGACTGGATTAATCAGCGGCTTGCTGAGATGTCTGAACCGTGGACTGTGAAACATGGCGACCGGGGTTACGTATTGCCGGCCCTCGAAGCGCCATGAGCTACAAGTCGCCCAACCCGGCAGTCGAGCGGACCTGCGCGAAAAGCCGCGCAGGCCGCTCACTTCCACGTTAGGTTGCTTATGATCCGCGCACAGTTGCTCACTACTCAAGGCCCATATTTGGAGGCCATCGTTCGCATCAATGGACATGATCTTTGCCTCATGGATGAGTTCACTGTTTCAGCTGCAAGCGCTCCGGACATTGGCAGTGAGTTCGACCTTGAGCTAACTACGCTTCTGGATGATGACGAGACTTGGGAGGAGATGTTCTCCGGCAACTCTGAGCAAAGAATAGACTTGGTGCCTCTTGGCGGTTGGCGCTATCGGGCCTTCGGCCAAATCACCCAAATCAACCCGGTCATGGTCGATTGCGGTCTGGTGCAAGTAGAGGGTCCAGTACAATCCAATGATTCCGGGCTGACTGGTGAGTACATCGCGTTCACGATTACGCGTCTTGGTGGCTATGGATACGCAACCTAACAATTCATTCAAGCCGAACCCGCTTCGCGGGTCGGCTTAATTCAGGTGTTGGGCGTCTTAGAACTCAGTCACGCTATGGCAGGCATATACATCACTCGTGGCATGACCGTCGGAATTCCTGCAGGTGGTTTCTCGCTGTCTATTGGCGACGATGGAAAAATCAACAGCAGCCTTACGCTTCACGTTCGGTTTGATGTTTGCCCGACTTGGATTGAGCTTTCGCTGCAACATCTCGCTACTGCAACCGAAGCTGGTGCCAGGAGGCAAGCTGCGTGGGCAGGAACTGACGAGGAGGCAAAGTCCGCAGCACTTGAGCGCGAGTTTGAGTCTTCTATGCAAGCAGTCATGGCCGCTGCCATTGCGCTCGATGCGTTCTACGCAATGATTCAACCGCACGTAGTGCTTCCGCCAACGCTCGTCGAGCGCTGGCGCACTGGGCGCACTGCACGCTTCTCTCAAGTTACCGAAATTGTTCGCCGAGCATTTCGGCTCAAGCCAAAAGGTACTGCGGCTCTTCGTGCAAACCTAAAGGAAATCTATCGGGTTCGCGATCTTGCGGTCCATCCATCCGGCAAGATCGAGGCGCCGATCTATCACCCTGAACTGGATGTAGGGGTTGAATGGCGGTTCGCATACTTCTGTGCGTCAAATGCTGAACTAATCGTGAACGGTGCCACATGGATACTTTGGGATCTCTGTCACGGTGGGAAACCTGCAGATGCAAAGGTGTTGGAGTACATCGGCAATCTCAAGCAGAGACTCATTGCACTGTTTCCGAATGGTCATCCATCAGCGGCAACTGCCGTTTCACCGCCATGACGCCCAACCCATCATTCCACCGGACTGGCCGAAAAGCGCGGCCAGCCGGTGAATTCAAGCGTTATGCAGCAGGGCTTTCGGTCAGCTGAGGTCATGAGCAGGTGCCCTCGTCATCCAAGTGCCGCCGCGCGCCGATGCTTGGGCGCAACTGGCACCGTTGGTGGCTCGCGCGCCGGCTCGGGCTTTCCATCTCGGCGCGAGGCTTGGCAGGACACAACGGACTAGATGGTTGTTCACGCGTGGCTGCGAGCAGCATTGCAACCGTTGGCTGCCACCACATCCCGCCCTGCCGCAGTCGTTGGTTCGCCACGGCATGTCCAGTCAAACGGTGGGTGCCTGGCAACCCGCTGCGGCTTCGTCGTTCATGCTCCGCATAACCGGTCGCTCCAGCGGACCTGCCGCCCGGGGCGTCAGTCCGCTGAGCTCCAACTACAAGGGCTCCCCCCCGAAAGTCAAACACCGATCCAGCCGTGATGCATCGCCAAGCGATGGATCACGGAATGTGTTCTGACAGTGTTCGATTTCCAACTTCAGCGCC
>NZ_BSPB01000032.1:0-43217 GCF_030160815.1 Hydrogenophaga electricum
ACACCCGCATCCGCGCCTCGGTGCCCGCGATCCAGATGGCGCTGGACGCCGGCGCCGCGGTGATGGTCACCAGCCACCTGGGCCGCCCGACCGAAGGCGCGTTCAAACCCGAAGACTCGCTGACCCCGGTCGCTGCCCGCATGGGCCAGCTCATGGGCCGCAACATCCGCGTGGTGGCCAACTGGGTGGACGGCGATTTCTCCGTCGCCCCCGGTGAAGTCGTGCTGCTGGAGAACTGCCGCCTGAACGTGGGCGAGAAGAAGAACAAGCCCGAGCTGGCCGCCAAGCTCGGCAAGCTGTGCGACATCTTCGTGCACGACGCCTTCGGCACCGCGCACCGCGCCGAAGGCACGACCTACGGCATCGCCGAGACCGCCCCCATCGCCACCGCCGGCCCGCTGCTGGCCGCCGAAATGGATGCGATTGGCAAGGCCCTGGCCAACCCCAAGCGCCCGCTGGTGGCCATCGTCGCTGGCTCCAAGGTCAGCACCAAACTGACCATCCTGCAAAGCCTGGCCAAGAACGTCGACGGCCTGATCGTCGGTGGTGGCATCGCCAACACCTTCATGCTCGCTGCCGGCCTGAAGATCGGCAAGAGCCTGGCCGAGCCCGACCTGCTGGGTGAAGCCACGGCCGTGATCGAAGCGATGAAGGCGCGCGGCGCCGAGGTGCCGATCCCCGAAGACGTGGTCTGCGCCAAAGCCTTCGCGGCCGACGCCGAAGCCACGGTCAAGGCCGCCACCGACGTGGCCGACGACGACCTGATCCTGGACATCGGCCCCAAGACCGCGGCCAAGCTGGCACAGAAGCTCAAGCAGGCCGGCACCATCGTCTGGAACGGCCCGGTGGGCGTGTTCGAGTTCGCGGCCTTCGAGAACGGCACCAAAGTGATCGCACAAGCCATTGCCGAATCGAGCGCCTTCAGCATCGCCGGCGGTGGCGACACGCTGGCGGCGATTGCCAAGTACGGCATCGAGAAGGACGTGGGCTACATCTCCACCGGCGGTGGCGCCTTCCTGGAAGTGCTCGAAGGCAAGACGCTGCCGGCTTTTGAGATTCTGGCCAAGCGCGCCAGCTGATTCCCATTTCTTTCTTTTTTTCAGGAGCTTCACATGGCCCTCATCTCCCTTCGTCAACTGCTGGACCACGCGGCCGAGAACAACTACGGCCTGCCGGCCTTCAACGTCAACAACATGGAGCAGGTGCAGGCCATCATGCAGGCGGCCGCACAGGTGGACAGCCCGGTGATCCTGCAGGGCTCGGCGGGTGCGCGCTCCTACGCGGGCGAGCCCTTTCTGCGCCACCTGATCGCTGCCGCGATCGAGATGTACCCGCACATTCCGGTGTGCATGCACCAGGACCACGGCGCCACGCCGGGCGTGTGCTTCCGCTCCATCCAGTCCGGCTTCAGCTCGGTCATGATGGACGGTAGCCTGCTGGCCGATGGCAAGACGCCGTCGAGCTACGAATACAACGTCACCACGACGAAACAGGTGGTTGACCTGGCCCACGCCTGCGGGGTGTCGGTCGAAGGCGAGCTGGGTTGCCTGGGCTCTCTGGAAACCGGCAAGGCGGGTGAAGAGGATGGGCACGGCGCAGAGGGCGAGCTGGACCATTCCATGCTGCTGACCGACCCGGACGAGGCCGCCGACTTCGTGCGCAAGACCCAGGTCGACGCGCTGGCGATTGCCATCGGCACCAGCCACGGCGCCTACAAGTTCACCAGCAAGCCCAGCGGCAAGGTGCTGCGCATCGACCGCGTGAAGGAGATTCACCAGCGCATTCCCAATGTGCACCTGGTGATGCACGGTTCGTCCAGCGTGCCGGAAGACTGGCTGGCCATCATCAACCAGTACGGCGGCGACATGGGGCAGACCTACGGCGTGCCGGTGGAAGAGATCGTCGAAGGCATCAAGAACGGCGTGCGCAAGGTCAACATCGACACCGACCTGCGCATGGCCAGCACCGGCGCCATCCGCCAGCACCTGGCGCAAGACCGCAAGAACTTCGATCCGCGCAAGTTCTACAAGGAAGCTACCAAGGCCATGCAGGCGATCTGCGCCGCGCGCTACGAGGCCTTCGGCTCGGCCGGCATGGCGAGCAAGATCACGAAGGTACACAGCCTGGAGGCGATGCAGAAGCGCTACGACAAGGGCGAACTCGCCGCCCAAGTGGCCTGAGCGCGGCGAGGATCAGGGAGATCACCGGGCTGGGTGAGCTTGCTGGATTCCCGCCTGCGCGGGAATGACGGTGTCTGCGTGCCCTGACCCGCGCAGCGGCGGAGCGTGGGGGCTTCCGGGCCAGCCGCCGGGCCGCCCCCAGGCAGGCCCAGCCCCCTCGGGGGGCAGCGACCCGCGCAGCGGCGGAGCGTGGGGGCTACCGGGCCAGCCGCCGGGCCGTCCCAAGGCAGGCCCAGCCCCCTCGGGGGGGCAGCGACCCGCGCAGCGGCGGAGCGTGGGGGCTTCTTATTTACTGCTGACGTATTCCGCCACCGCCGCCATCTCCAGCTCGGTCATCTTCTCGACCACGGTGTGCATCACGGCGTTGTCGTTGGTCCGCTCGCGCTTGTGGAACTGCTTGAGCTGGGTGTGGATGTAGCCGGAGAACTGGCCCGCCAGGCGCGGCAGGTTGGCAGCGCCTTCGGCGGCCGTGCCGTGGCAGGCCACGCAGGCGGGCACGCCGCTGAACTTGTTGCCGTTGTGGAAGATGTAGCGCCCCATGGCGGCCAGTTGCGGGTCCTTGGCTTCTTCACGGGGGAGGCTCATCTTCTCGTAGTACCGGCCCAGGGCCAGCATCTCCTCGGGCGTGAGCTTGGCGACCATTTCGGCCATGGCCGTGCTCTTGCGCTTGCCGGTCTTGAAGGCGTCGAGCTGCTTGGCGATGTATTCGGCGTGCTGGCCGGCCAGGCGGGGAAAGATCTCGCTGGTCGACTCGCCCTGGGCACCGTGGCACAGGAAGCACGAGCCGCCCGCGATCTTCTTGGCCCGCGCTTCGTCGGCCTGGGCCCAGGCGGTGGCACCGGTCAGCAGCGCCGGCAGCAGGGCCAGGGCGCAGGCCAGGGGTCGGAGGGTCGGACGGGGAAACCCATTCATGGATAACTCTGTACGGATATAAGGCCGGTAAAAAAAGCCCTGGCACGCGGCCAGGGCTGGCGATGCCATCAAGCCAGGGTATCGGCCCAGATGTTGCGCGCCCAGGCGTGGGCGTAGCGGCCTTCGAGTTCGCTGGCCGCGCTGGAGACGCCACCGGCGCCGGCCACCGGCAGCATGGTCTTTTTCTCGGCGTCATAGCGGTGCACGCTGGCCACGTGCACCACGTCCTCGTCGGTCACGAAGCTGTAGCAGGTGTTGGCATACAGCGGCAGGGTTGGGGGCTCTTTGCCCTGCAGCAGCGAGACGACGGCGGCGGCGCAGGTCTTGCCATGCTGGTTGGCCATGTGGCCGGACTTGGGCATGGCGGGTGCGATCTGGATCGCGTCGCCGAGCACGTGGATGTTCTTCGCGGCTTTGGACTCGAAGGTCAGGAAGTCGACCTCGCACCAGCGGTTGTTGGCCGTGGCCAGGCCGGTCTTGACCGCGATGTCGCCCGCGCGCATGGTGGGCACGACGTTGGCGACGCTGGCCTTGAAGTCGTCGTTGAACTCGAACTTCAGGGTCAGGTTGGCGGCGTCGACATCGACCACCTTGTGTTTGGGGCGGTATTCGATGAGGCCCTTGTAGTGCTCGTCCCAGGCCTTGAGGAACAGGCCCTTCTTCGACTGGATGTCGTCGTTGGCGTCGAAGATGACCACCTTGCTCTTGGGTTTGGCCTTCTTGAAGTAGTTAGCCACCAGGCTGGCGCGTTCGTAGGGGCCGGGCGGGCAGCGGTACGGGGCCAGCGGGATCGACAGCGCGTACACGCCGCCGTCGGGCATGGCTTCAAGCTGCTGGCGCAGGGCCACGGTCTGGGCGCCGGCCTTCCAGGCGTGCAGCACCTTGTCCTGCGCGCCTTCCTTGGCCATGCCGGGCAGGGTGTCCCACATGAAGTCGATGCCCGGCGAGACGATCAGCCGGTCGT
Source organism: Hydrogenophaga electricum (assembly GCF_030160815.1). Classification (NCBI taxonomy): domain Bacteria; kingdom Pseudomonadati; phylum Pseudomonadota; class Betaproteobacteria; order Burkholderiales; family Comamonadaceae; genus Hydrogenophaga; species Hydrogenophaga electricum. The sequence continues at coordinate 4,057 of NZ_BSPB01000032.1, forward strand.
AGCTGAGTTCACCGCCGCTGGCCAGCTGCACGGTGCGCTTGTCGGGGTCGATGCGTGCGACGCGGTCGCGCACCACCTTCACGCCGTGGCGCTTGGCGAGGTTGTCGTAGGGCGTGGTGACGTCGGCGATGGTCTTGCTGCCCTGCAGGACCAGGTTGGAGATCGGGCAGGACACGAAGGCCGGGCTGGGCTCGACCAGCGTGACACGGATGCTCTGGTCGGAAAACAGCCGGATGTACTTGGCCGCGGTGGCGCCACCGTAGCCCCCGCCGACCACCACCACGTGGGCACCGCTGCCCCCGGTGCTGGCGCAGCCAGCGGTCAGGCCGATGCCGGCCAGTGCCGAGCCGGCACCCAGGGTCTGAACAAATTGACGACGCTTCATCATGATCAGTGTTCCTCTCGTGGCTTATTTCTTCTGGGCGGCGAAGTACGCCGCGATCTGGCCCAACTGCTCGTCGGTGTACCCCTTGGAGAGCTGGTGCATGATGGTCGCGGGCTTGCGACCGGACTTGAAGTCCATCAGCTTCTGCACCAGTTCGTCCTTGTCTTTGCCGGCCAGCGATTCCATGCCGGTCTGTGCCCGGCCGTCCGTGCCGTGGCAGTTGGCGCAGGCTGCAGCCCAGACACGGACCTGATTGACCTGCGCCTGGGCAGCCAGGGCGGCGGTGCACAGCGCGCCGGCGGCGAGCCATTTCATCGTGGGGTTCATCGGGGGAGTCTCCTTGGGTCGAGTGGTGGAAAGTTGCTCGCGAAACTGTAGCGCATGCCACTGGATCCACAGCAGAATCAGTAGTTCTGCATATATCCATAAACCATACTAGCGCCGGTATCCCCACCACCAAACGGTGAAAACCCTAGCGGAGCGCCGGGGTGGCGAGGCCGTGCTGCCCGCCAGGTCGCCCCGGGGCAGAACCGGATCGATTCGGGTTTACACTAATCTATATATAGGCAATCAATCATATAGTTGTTGAAAACCATCAAACCCACGATCCGGAGACAAGCCTTGGAAGGTCAGCACGACGTGTTCGAGTCTGCCGCCCGTTGCTTCAGCGGGTTGGGCGAACCGACGCGTCTGCGCCTGCTCGTGCTGCACGTGCGGGGTGCTCAGGCGTGCTGCGTCCACCACGCCATGCGCGCCACGGGCATGGCCCAGGCCCATGTGTCCCGGCTCCGGGCCTGATGTACCAGGCCGGCCGGCCTTCTGTTTCCCCCGTCAATCACAAGGAACACACAAGTGTCTGATCAACTCGGTGACGTCATCGGACGCGTGCTGCCCGCGCCCGAAAATGGTCTGAGTACCGAGAAGCTGGAGGACGCCCGCAAGGCGCGCCGCCGCTTCATGGGCAAGGCCCTGGCCATGGGCGCGGGTGTCGCGGCTTCGGCCGGGGCGGCCACGCGGGCCCTCGCGGCCGAAGGCGAGGACGCCATCCTCAAGCTGCCGGCGCACACCACCGGGCTGGGCCAGGCGGTGGCCACCGACGGCTACGGCAAGCCCAGCCAGTGGGAGGCCAACCTCCAGCGCCGCCAGAGCCCGGGGCTGACGCGGGTGAACCAGGCGTCGGTGAGCTTCACGCCCTTGCAAGGGCTGTTCGGCATCATCACGCCCAGCGGCTTGCACTTCGAGCGCCACCACCAGGGCTGGTGGGACATCGACCCGTCGCAGCACCGTCTGATGGTCAACGGCCTGGTCAAGCGCGAGCGCGTGTTCACCATGGACGACCTGATGCGCCTGCCCAGCGTCTCGCGCATCCACTTCATTGAATGTGGTGCCAACTCGGCCACCGAGTGGGGCAATGTGGCGGTGCCGACGGTGCAGTACACGCACGGCATGATCAGCTGCTCGGAGTTCACCGGGGTGCTGCTGTCGACGCTGCTGGAGATGTGCGGCATCGACAAGAAGAAGGCGCGGTACGTGCTGGCCGAAGGGGCCGACGGCTCGTCGATGACGCGCACGATCGACATGGAGCGCGCAATGGACGACTGCATCGTGGCCTGGGGCATGAACGGCGAGATGCTGCGTCCCGAAAACGGTTACCCGTTGCGGCTGGTGGTGCCGGGGATCCAGGGTGTGAGCTGGGTCAAGTACCTGCGCCGCATCGAGGTGGGCGATGAGAAGTACGCCACCAAGGACGAGGCGGTGCACTACATCGACCACATGCCCGACGGCACCCACCGCCAGTACACCGGCATCCAGGAGTGCAAGAGCGTGATCACCACGCCGTCCGGCGGGCAGATGCTGCTGGACAAGGGGTACTACAACGTGACCGGCCTGGCCTGGTCGGGCCGCGGCGCGATCAAGCGGGTGGACGTGAGCGTGGACGGTGGCCGCAACTGGCGCACCGCGCGCCTGGAAGGACCGATTCTCCCCAAGGCGCTGACGCGTTTCAACATCGACTGGGTGTGGGACGGCAAACCCGCCGTGCTGCAAAGCCGCGCCATCGACAGCACCGGCTACGTGCAACCCAAGATCAACCAGCTGCGCGCCGTGCGGGGTACCCGCTCGGTCTACCACCAGAACGCCATCCAGAGCTGGCTGGTGTCCGAAAACGGTGAAGTCTCCAACGTGCAGGTGTACTGATGAACGCGATGTTGTTTTCCTCTTTCCGGGTGCTGGTCGCGGCATCGGCCCTCGCCTTGGGTGTGCAGGCCGCGCAGGCCCAGTCCCGCCCCTGGGACACCATCGGCCGCGACGCCACGCGCGCCGAGGTGAAGGCCTGGGACATCGATGTGCGGCCCGATTTCAAGGGGCTGCCGGCGGGTTCGGGCACGGTCTCGCGCGGTGAGACCGTGTGGGAAGGCAAGTGCGCGTCCTGCCACGGTGCCTTCGGCGAGTCCAACGAGGTGTTCACACCCATCATTGGCGGTACCACGCGCAAGGACATCGAAACCGGCCGCGTTGCGGCGCTGGTGGCGGGCAATCCGTCGGCCCCGCAGAAGACCACGATGATGAAGGTCGCCACGCTCTCGACGCTGTGGGACTACATCAACCGCGCCATGCCCTGGAACGCGCCCAAGTCGCTGAGCGCCGACGAGGTGTACGCCGTCACCGCGTACCTGCTCAACCTGGCCGAGGTGGTGCCCGCCGACTTCACTCTCAGCGACAAGAACATCGCTGAGGTGCAAAAGCGCATGCCCAACCGCAACGGCATGGTGTTCTACGAACCGCTGTGGAAAGCCTCGGGCAAGGGCGACGTGAAGAACGTGGCCTGCATGAAGAACTGCGAGGTCGATCCCAAAGTGCATTCGAGCCTGCCCGGTTTTGCGCGTGACGCCCACGGCAACATCCTGGAGCAGAACCGCGTGATCGGACCGGTGCGCGGCGCAGACACCTCGCAGCCACCGCCGAAGGGGCCGGTCGGCAGCGCTCCGCCGCCGAAGGCCGTGGTCGTGGCCGCGGCGGCACCCGCCGGGGGTGTGGACGCCAAAGCCCTGCTCAACAGCAACAGCTGCACCGCCTGCCATGGGGTCAAGAGCAAGATCGTGGGACCGGGCTTCAACGAGATTGCCGCCAAACACAAAGGCCGGGCCGATCTGGAGGCCTACCTGATGGGCAAGATCCGCAACGGCGGCGAGGGCGTCTGGGGGGCGGTGCCGATGCCGCCACAGGCCCAGGTGGGGGAGGCCGACGCCAAGGCCATCGCCCAGTGGATCGCTGCCGGCGCACCCTGAGCGGATCAAAAATCCCTATTCACAAATATTCGGAATTAATCGTTTACCCCGTACCTGTTTTTCCTAGGAGTGCCTAAGCTTATGAACATGAACACGAAGTCGCTCGCCGCGCTGCTGGCTTTGCTGGGAGCCGCTGCGTCTGCCCACGCCGTCGACGCCGTGGCGGCCAAAGCCCTGGCGGGCAAGAGCGCCTGCCTGGCCTGCCATGCGGCCGACAAGAAGCTGGTGGGGCCTTCGTACAAAGAGGTGATGACCAAGCACCAGGGCCAGGCCGACGCCGTGGCCAAGGTGGCGGCACGCATCAAGTCGGGTGGTTCCGGCATGTACGGGCCCGTGCCGATGCCGCCGCAGCCGAACCTCAAGGACGACGAGCTCAAGCTGCTGGCCGAATGGGTGCTCGCCGGTGCCCCTGACAAGTAAACTTCCCGCCCTATTTCATAAGGAGTTCATCATGAACCAATCCCGTCGCCAAGCACTCAAGACCTCCGGTGCCTTTGCCACGCTGGTGTCGCTGGGCATCGTGACCCAGAGCCAGGCCCAGGCTGCGATCGACCAGGTCAACTTCCAGGGCAAGTCGCTGGAAGAGGCCCTCAAGGCCATCGGTGGCCAACCGGCCTCCAGCGACCAGATCACCGTGGTGTCTCCGGACATCGCTGAAAACGGTGCCGTGGTTCCCGTGGGCGCCACCAGCAAGCTGCCCAACACGACCGAGATCTATCTCATCGTCGAAAAGAACCCGACCCCGCTGGCTGCCGCCTTCATGATCCCGGCGGGCACCGCGTCCGAAGTGCAGACGCGTCTGAAGATGGGCCAGAGCACCAACGTGGTGGCGGTCGTCAAGGCCGACGGCAAGCTGTATTCGGCCGTCAAGGAAACCAAGGTCACGCTCGGCGGTTGCGGCGGCTGAACGCCGCCCCGCGTGTTCACCATTCCCTTTCCAGATACCGATTCAGGAGTCCCTCATGGCTGATCCGATGCGCATCCGCGCCGCCCTTTCCGGCGAAGAAACCACCGTCCGCGTGCTGATGTCCCACCCCATGGAACCCGGCACCCGCAAGGACGCATCCGGGGCGCTGATCCCGGCGCACTTCATCAAGGACGTCGAAGCCACGCACAACGGCAAGACCGTGCTCAAGGCCGTGTTCAGCGGCGCCGTGTCCCAGAACCCGTTCCTGTCCTTCAAGTTCAAGGGCGGGGCCAAGGGCGACAAGATCGTCGTCAAGTGGGTCGACAACAAGAGCGACTCGCGCACCGACGAAGCCGCCATCGCCTGACCGGGCCGGGCGGTTCATGCGGCCAGCCACGCAAGTTGCTGGCCGTTTGTTTTTCATCACAACAAGGAGACCCCAGATGAAACGCAAAGTGGTGGTGCTGGCCACGCTGGCGGTGGCATGTGCCGGAGGAGCCCAGGCGCAGGATGCGACGGCCGACGGGATTGCCAAGTACCGGGAAATGCTGCAGGACGGCAACCCGGCCGAGCTGTTCGAGATGAAGGGCGAGGAGCTCTGGAAGCAGAAACGCGGGCCGAAGAACGCGTCCCTGGAGCGCTGCGACCTGGGCAAAGGCCCGGGCGTGCTCGAAGGCGCTTTTGTCGAACTGCCGCGCTACTTCAAGGACACGGGGCGCGTCATGGACATGGAGACGCGCCTGATCCATTGCATGGAGACCCTGCAGGGCTTCAATGGCGCCGAGGTCATGAAAACCCCGTTCGGCCGTGGCGAGATGGCCAACGTCACCGCGCTGGCGACCTATGTGGCCACGCAGTCCAAGGGCATGCACTTCAACCTGCCCCAGAACACGGCGCAGGAAAAGACCATGTACGAAGTGGGCAAGCGCCTGTTCTTCATGCGGGGCGGCCCGCACGACTTTTCCTGCGCCTCCTGTCACGGCGAAGAAGGCAAACGCATCCGCCTGCAGGACCTGCCCAACCTGACCAAGAACCCGGGCGACGGCGTGGGCTTTGCCGCCTGGCCGGCCTACCGCGTGTCCAACGCGCAGATGTGGGGCATGCAGTTGCGGCTGAACGACTGCTACCGGCAGCAACGCTTTCCCGAGCCCAAGTTCGGCAGCGACGCGACCATCGCGCTCGGTGTCTACATGGGCGTGAACGCCAAGGGGGCCGAGTCCATCGTGCCCGCCATCAAGCGCTGAGGCCGGAGGAGATTCGCATGAAACACACCCCAACCATCGTCTCCCTGGCGGGCGCATCCGTGCTGGCACTGGGCCTGAGCGCCTGCGGTTCGTCCGGTGGCACCGCCGACCACGACCGCATCACGGCCGACGTCGTCAAGGCCTCGTTCCAGGACCGGGGCATTGCCAAGGTCGACCGCCTGGTCCAGGACGACGCCAACCGCGAATGCGCGGCTGCCGATGTGGCGCGCAAGCCCATCGACGAAAAGGTGGCCAAGGCCATCGAGGCGGCCGAGATGAAGACCATGAAATGGCCTTCGGACGGCAAGTTCATCGGCGACTGGAAAGAGGGCGAGAAGATCGCCCAGAGCGGCCGTGGCCTGACCTGGTCCGACAATGAGAAGACGGTCAATGGCGGCAACTGCTACAACTGCCACCAGATCAGCAAGGAGGAAATCTCCTTCGGCACGCTGGGCCCGAGCCTGTACAACTACGGCAAGCTGCGTGGCGTGACCGACCCGAGCGCCGAAGCCTCCAAGGCCATCGTCGAGTACACCTGGGGCAAGCTGTGGAACTCGCGTGCCTACAACGCCTGTTCGCAGATGCCGCGCGTGGGGCACAAGGGCATCCTGAACGAAGCCCAGCTCAAGGACGTGATGGCGCTGTTGCTGGATCCGAAGTCGCCGGTCAACCGGTGATCTGGCCGGCCGCATCTGCCCGTGCAGGTGCGGCCTTCCGGTTTTTTTTGCGTCGAATATCAGTCATCAATTGAAAAGGAATGTTTATGAGCTTCAGCCGTCGTGAATTCATGCAGGTGCTGGCCGTGGCGAGCGCGGGCGGCATGGCCCTGGATCACAAGGACGTGCTGGCGGCCAAGCCCGGTGCCGGTCAGGCGCTGTACGACCTGCCCAAATTCGGCAACGTCAGCTTCCTGCACTTCACCGACTGCCACGCGCAGCTGATGCCGATCCACTTCCGCGAGCCCAACGTGAACCTGGGGGTGGGTGAGGCGGTGGGGCGCCCGCCGCACATCGTGGGCGAGGCGATGCTCAAGCACTACGGCATCCGCCCCGGCACGGCGCAGGCGCATGCCTTCACGTACCTGAATTTCGAGAAGGCCGCGCGGACCTACGGCAAGGTGGGCGGCTTTGCGCACCTGGCCACGCTGGTGAAGATGCTCAAGGCCGACCGCCCGCACGCGCTGCTGCTCGACGGGGGCGACACCTGGCAGGGCTCGGCCACCTCGCTGTGGACCAACGGCCAGGACATGATCGACGCGTGCAAGCTGCTCGGGGTGAACATGATGACGCCCCACTGGGAGTTCACCTTCGGCGCCCAGCGCGTGCAGGAGGTGGTGGAGAAGGACTTCAAGGGCCACATTGAATTCCTGGCACAGAACATCAAGACCACCGACTTCGAGGACCAGGTTTTCAAGCCCTACGCGCTGCGCGAGATGAACGGCGTGAAGGTGGCGGTGATCGGCCAGGCTTTCCCGTACACCCCCATCGCCAACCCGCGCTACATGGTGCCCGACTGGACCTTCGGCATCCAGGACGAGCACATGCAGAAGATGGTCGACCAGGCGCGCGGCGAGGGCGCCCAGGCCGTGGTCGTGCTCTCGCACAACGGCATGGACGTGGACATCAAGATGGCCTCGCGCGTGCGGGGCATCGACGCCGTGCTCGGTGGCCACACCCATGACGGCATGCCGGCGCCGGTGATCGTGAAGAACGCCGGCGGCCAGACGCTGGTGACCAATGCCGGCTCCAACGGCAAGTTCCTGGCGGTGCTGGACTTCGACGTGCGCGGCGGCAAGGTGCAGGACTTCCGCTACAAGCTGCTGCCGGTGTTCGCCAACCTCCTGCCCGCCGACGCGGCCATGCAGGCCCTGATCGACAAGGTGCGTGCGCCCTACAAGGACAAGCTGGAAGAGCAACTGGCCGTCACCGAGGACCTGCTGTACCGCCGCGGCAATTTCAACGGTTCGTGGGACCAGCTCATCTGCGAAGCCCTGATGGAGGTCAAGGGGGCCGACATGTCCTTCTCGCCCGGGGTGCGCTGGGGCACCTCGCTGCTGCCGGGGGAGGCCATCACCTACGAGCGCATGATGGACCAGATGGCCCTGACCTACCCGGCGACCACGCTCAACGAGTTCACCGGAACGCAGATCAAGGAGATCATGGAAGATGTGTGCGACAACATCTTCAACCCCGATCCGTACTACCAGCAGGGTGGCGACATGGTCCGTGTCGGCGGCATGACCTACAGCTGCACGCCCAACGCGCCTGTCGGCCAGCGCATCAACAACATGATGCTCAAGGGCAAGCCCATCGAGGCCGACAAAAAATACAAGGTGGCAGGCTGGGCGTCGGTGCAGGAAGGTGCGCAGGGCGAGCCCATCTGGGACGTGGTCTCGGGCTACCTGCGCAACAAGAAGGTGATCAAGGGCGTCAAGGTCAACACGCCAGCGCTCGTGGGCATGCAGGGCAACCCCGGCATGGTGGTCTGAGCACCGCCTGCTTCCCGGCAAAAAGCCCATTCGCTGTTGGCGAATGGGCTTTTTTTGGGGGAGATGCTCGGGCTTTGGGGTCTCAGAGCGGCAGCTCGGCCATGGTCGAACTGGGGAATTCCAGCTCGGCATCCAGGCCTTCGAACGGCAGCGTGAAGTAGAACGTGCAGCCCTCATTGGGCGAGGTCTCCGCCCAGATGCGCCCGCCGTGGCGTTCGATGATGCGCTGCGACAAGGCCAAACCGGTGCCCGTGCCTTCAAAGTCCATCGAGTGGTGCTGGCGCTGGAACATCACGAACAGGTTGTGCGCCTTGGTCAGGTCGAAGCCGACGCCGTTGTCGTTCACGTAGAAGGTGCGTCCGCCCACGGGGTTGACGCGCCAGCCGATCTCGATGCGGGCCTGCTCGCGGGTGCGGGTGTATTTGACCGAGTTTTCCAGCAGGTTGGTGAACACCTCGGCCAGCAGCATGGCGTCGCCGCGGACCACGGGCAGGTCTTCTTCCAGCACCCATTCGATGGTGCGCGTCGCGTGTTCCTGCCGGAGGTGGCCGATGACACCGTCGACCAGGGGCTTGAGCGGCACCGGCTGCGACTCGATGTTCACGCGGCCGAGTCGGGCGTATTCGAGCAGGCCTTCAATCATCAGGCTCATGCGCTTGCTGGCCTTGACGATGGAGCCCAGGTACTGCTGGCTGATCGGGTCCGGGTGGCCGCTCATCTGTTCCTGCAACAGCGTCACGAAGCTGCTGATGTGGCGCAGCGGTGCGCGCAGGTCGTGCGACACCATGTGCGAGAACACGTCCAGATCCTTGTTGGCAGCCACCAGCTGCTGCGTGCGCTCGGCCACGCGCTGCTCCAGCTCGCGGTTGAGGTCGTTCATCACGTCCTCCAGGCTCTTGGCGGCGGTCATGTCGCGCGTGATGCTCGACAGGCCCTGCAGGTCACCGGCCTCGTTGCGCAGGGCGGTCAGCACGGTGTGGGCCCAGAACCGGGAGCCATCGTCGCGCAGGCGCCAGCCCCGGGTCTCCCACTGGCCATGGGTCTTGGCCAGGCGCAGCACCTGGTCCGGGTCGGTTTCGTCTTCTCCCGCGTTGTCGGCCGCCAGCAGGTGCTTGTAGGACTTGCCGACGATCTCCGCCTTGCCATGCCCGTGCATGCGCTGGGCGCTTTCGCTCCATTCGGTGATGCGGCCTTCCTCGTCGACGAAATAGATGCAGTAATCGTGAATCGCATCCACCATCAGGCGGAAGCGCTGCTCGCTCTGGAACAACTCGGCCGTGCGTTCGCGCACGTGCTCTTCAAGGTCGCGATTGGCTTCGAGCACGAACTCTTCGGTCTGGCGGCGTTCCGAGATGTCGTGCTGCTCGATGAAGATGCCCACGACCTCGCCGTTGTCCATGTCGGGGAGGTAGTGCACTTCGTAGAAGTGGCGGGTGCCGTCCGTCCACTGGCGCTCGGCTTCAAAGTTCTGCGGCTGTCCGCTCAAAGCCTGGGCCACGTGGGGCAGGATCTCCGGCAGCAGTTCCGGCGGGACGAGCTGGCTCAGGTGGCTGCCCACCATTTCGGGAGGTGTCTTGCCACTGCGCGCCGCATGCGCGGTGTTGCTGTAGCGGCAGATCAGGTCCTTGTCGTAATAGGCCAGGTGGGTCGGAATGCGGTTGATGAAGGTCTGCAGGAACCGGTCGTGCGCAGCCAGGCGTTGTTCCACGCCCTTGCGCTCACTGATGTCCATGAGGGTGGAGTTGCTGCAGACGAACCGGCCGCCGGCGTCGAGCGTGGGCACGGAGGTCAGCAGGGCCTGCACGCGGCCACCGCCTTTGCAGCACAGCTCCAGCTCGACCGGCGGGGCCGGCAGCTGTTCGGTGAGTGCCTGTGCATGCAGCTGCAGGGCCGGGTGTCCGGCCGCGTCGACATGGTCCAGCAGACAGGTTTGCACCAGCTCGGGGGCTTCGTAGCCGAGCCAGCGCAATAGCGTGCCGTTGACGCGCACGAGACGCAGGTCGGTGTCGAAAGACAGCAGACCGCAGGGGGCTTGATCGTAAAGGGCCAGGGTTTGCGCAGCCGCGTCAGAGGCGAGGGGGCTGTCTGGGCAGACAGGGTCATCCATGTTCGGTGCTCCGGATCGTTGCGTGGCAGGCAAGCATGCCTGTTCGTGGCATATCGGATGATTCCGGCCAAACTTCAGTCTAGGCAAGCCGGGATATGAAGGGGTTTCTACCCGGTTTTCCCCATGTTGGGGAGCGCAATACTTGATCTCGGGATGGGGGTATCGGGTGCCGGTCGGTAGCCCCGGAAAGAAGCCCGGCCTGCCGGTATCGCCGACAGGCCGGGCTTTTCAGGCGGACGCCCGGCGGCTACCGGGGGGGCGCCCGGGTCCGACAGGCGGTCGGTTCAGAGGCCTGCCGATGCGCGCAGTGCAGCGGCCTTGTCCGTGCGCTCCCAGCTGAACTCGGGCTCTTCGCGGCCGAAGTGGCCATAGGCCGCGGTCTTGGCGTAGATCGGGCGCAGCAGGTCCAGCATCTGGATGATGCCTTTCGGGCGCAGGTCGAAGTGCTCCTGCACCAGTTGGGCGATCTGCTCGTCGGGGATGACGCCAGTGCCTTCGGTGTAGACGGTCACGTTCATCGGGCGCGCCACGCCGATGGCGTAGGCGACCTGGATCTGGCACTGGCGCGCCAGGCCCGCGGCCACCACGTTCTTGGCCACGTAGCGCGCGGCGTAGGCGGCCGAGCGGTCCACCTTCGACGGATCCTTGCCCGAGAAGGCACCGCCGCCGTGCGGGCATGCGCCGCCGTAGGTGTCGACGATGATCTTGCGGCCGGTCAGGCCACAGTCGCCTTGCGGGCCGCCGATGACGAAGCGGCCGGTCGGGTTGATCAGGTACTTGGTGTCCTGCAGCCATTCCTTGGGCAGCACCGGCTTGATGATCTCCTCGATCACGGCGTCGATGAAGCTCTGCTTCATCTTGGTCGCCGTTTCGGACTGGTCCGGGCTGTGCTGGGTCGACAGCACCACGGTGTCGATGCTGTGCGGTTTGCCGTCCACGTAGCGCATCGTGACCTGGCTTTTGGCGTCCGGGCGCAGGAAAGGCAGGCGGCCGTCCTTGCGCAGTTGGGCCTGGCGCTCCACCAGGCGGTGCGCGTAGTAGATCGGCGCGGGCATGAGCTCGGGCGTCTCATCGCAGGCGTAGCCGAACATCAGGCCCTGGTCACCGGCGCCGATGTTGAGGTGATCGTCACTGGCGTGGTCCACGCCCTGGGCGATGTCGTTGCTCTGTTTGTCATAGGCCACCAGCACCGCGCAGCCCTTGTAGTCGATGCCGTACTCGGTGTTGTCGTAGCCGATGCGCTTGATCGTGTCGCGCGCGACCTGGATGTAGTCGACGTGCGCGTTGGTGGTGATCTCGCCGGCCAGCACCACCAGACCGGTGTTGGTCAGCGTCTCGGCGGCCACGCGGCTGCGCGGGTCCTGCTCGAAGATGGCATCCAGGATGGCGTCGGAAATCTGGTCGGCGACCTTGTCGGGATGGCCTTCGGAAACAGATTCGGACGTGAAGAGAAAATCGCTCGCCATATAAACTCCAGAGAAGGTGAATCGGCGTTGCCGGTCTTTCTGAGTTCGGCGAACGCTTTAGCGGTATTTGTGAATCGCCCCGCAATCAGTTCAGCAACTCGGCGATGTCTCCATTCTAATCAAGCTTGTGGCGCCGTGCGTGCTGGCCTCCTGAGCCAGCCCTTGCCGGACACCCTGTTTCCATCTCGGTCTTGAACTTCGTTGTTGCCCTGTTTCGCACCGTCGCGCGGTGCCCGTTGGTCCTGTTGCACGGGGCCGGCTGGTGTGTGGGCTGGATCACGTTCCTGTCGTCCCCGCGCTACCGGCGCCGGTTGCTGGCCAATGCGCGGCAGGCAGGCTATGGGTGGCGTGTGGCCAGGTCTGCCGTGGGTGAGGCTGGCAAGATGGCGCTGGAGATTCCCCGGCTGTGGCTGGGGGCGCCCGTGCCCTTGCGCTGGGACGGTGCCGAACTGATCGAAGCCGCGCAGGCCTCCGGTCAGGGGGTGCTGTTCATGACGCCCCACATGGGCTGCTTCGAGGTCACGGCGCAGGCTTATGCCGAACGTTTCGGCAGTCAGCGCCCGATGACGGTCCTGTTCCGTCCCGCGCGCCAGCCCTGGTTGCGTGAGCTGATGGCACAGTCCCGCCAACGGCCCGGTCTGCTGACCGCTCCCACGTCGCTGGCGGGTGTGAAGCAACTGATCAAGGCGCTGAAGGCCGGCGACACGGTCGGGCTGTTGCCGGACCAGGTGCCGCCTGCCGGGCAAGGGGTCTGGGCGCCTTTCTTCGGACGCGAGGCCTACACCATGACCCTGTCTGCACGCCTGGTGCACAGCGGCCAGGCGAGGTTGCTGTTCGCCTGGGGCGAGCGCTTGCCCTGGGGGCAGGGCTATGTGGTTCGCGTCCGCGGACTGGAAAACCTGCTAGACGGGGCCTTGGAGGACGATCCTGGCCTGGCGGCGGCCCAGATCAACCGAGCCATGGAGCGCCTGGTTGCCGAGCAGCCTGCGCAGTACCTGTGGTCGTACAACCGGTACAAGGCGCCGGCATGACCTTGCCCTGCGCAACGCCGTGTCCGGCCGAAGATTGGCAGAATGTCGCTCCCGCCGTCAGTCCCATGGCCTTTTTCCGTTTCCTCGCCTGATCGCCGCATGCCCCGCCCGACTGCCCAGAGATTTTCCTTGACCAATCAGTTGGGGTTGGGCGCCATGAGATTGCTGTCGCGCTGGCCGCTGGGCTGGGTGCGGGCCCTCGGGTGGCTGGGTGGCTGGGTGTTGTATGCGCTGGCCGGTCGTCGGCGACGCATCGCCGAAATCAACTGGGCGCTGTGTTTCCCCGAGGATGCGCCGGCAGCACGCCGGCGTGCCGTGCGGCGCCACTTTGTGCTGTTTTTTCAGGCCTGGCTCGACCGCAGCTGGCTGTGGGAGGCGTCGCCGGAAACGGTTCGGCGGCGTTTGCGGCTGGTTGGGGATCCGTCGGTGCTCGCGTCGTCCGAGCCGACCGTGCTGTTCGCGCCGCACTTCGTCGGCATGGACGCGGGCTGGATCGCGCTCACCGCCCTGGTCGATCGCAAATTCTGCGGCATCTACGCGCGGCAGCAGAACCCCGACATCGACCGCTGGATGGCGCGTGGGCGGCAGCGCTTCGGCGAGCCGCACATCGTGGCCAAGAATGCGGGCCTCAAAGCCATGGTTTCCGCTCTGCGGGCCGGGGAGCCGCTGTACCTGCTGCCCGACATGGACTATGGACCTCGCGATTCCGTGTTCGTGCCGTTTTTCGGGCAGACCGCCGCCACCATTCCTTCACTGTCGCGTTTTGCGCGCATGGCACGCGGGCGGGTGGTGCCGGTGGTGGCACGCATGACGCGCGATGGTTACGAGGTGACCGTGCATGCGCCCTGGGAGCACTTTCCCACTGACGACTTCGTGGCCGATACCGCCGAGATGAATCGGCGCCTGGAGGGGTTCATCCGGCTGCACCCCGAGCAGTATTACTGGGTGCACAAGCGTTTCAAGACGCGCCCGCCGGGCAGTCCGTCTCCTTACAGCTCGGACTGATCCGGTCGGTGCCTGGGCGCCGGGAGGGGCTCAGTCGGCCGAGTCCGGCGCTGTCGGCGGGGCCTCTGGTGCCGGTTGTGCAGCCGTGGCCGCATCGGCCCAGGCCCTGAGCAGCAGGGCCACGTCGTCCAGGCCCTGTTTCTTCAGGGCGGAAAACAGGCGCGCTTCGCCGCCACCGGACTGCAGGCGCGCGATCGACAGGGCCTTGGCGGCTTCGGCGCGGTTGAGCTTGTCCGCTTTGGTCAGCAGCACCAGGAATTTCAGGCCCTCGGCCACCCGGGGGCGGATCACGTCCAGCAGGGCTTCGTCCAGCTCGGTCAACCCCAGCCGCGGGTCGCACAGCAGCACCACGCCACACAGGTTGGGTCGGCTGACAAGGTAGTTGGCCATCACGCGCTGCCAGCGCAGTTTGGCAGCCTGAGGCACTGCGGCATAACCGTAGCCGGGCAGGTCGGCCAGCACGGCATCGGTCTGCCCTTGCTTGCCGAGCGCGAACAGGTTGATGCTCTGGGTCCGCCCCGGGGTTTTGGAGGCGAAGGCCAGGCGTTTTTGCTGGGTCAGTGTGTTGATGCAGGTCGATTTGCCCGCGTTGGAGCGGCCGACGAAAGCGATCTCGGGCACCTCCAGCGCAGGCAGGTGCTCCAGTTGCGGTGCCGTGGTGAGGAAGCGCGCCGTGTGCAGCCACCCGTGGGCGGCCTTGATATCGGCGGAAGAAGAGGGGATGGTGATCGATGGGGACATTGGGGTACCGGTCACCCATTGTAAAATCAGTTGGTTTGCCCGATTCCTCAACCGAATTCGTCGCCCGACCGACGCCCGCCCCCGAAATGAAAATTTCCGCTTCGCTCCTTTGCGCCGCTGCCGTGGCAGCCCTGTCGTTCAGCGCCCAGGCACAGGGTACGGCCAAGCCCGATCTGGCCAAGGGTTCGGCCCAGTACGGCCAGGTCTGTGTGGCCTGCCATGCGGCCGATGGCAATTCGACCACGCCGGAAAATCCCAAGCTGGCGGCCCAGCATCCGGAATACCTGGTCAAGCAGCTGCACGAGTTCAAGTCCGGCAAGCGCGACAACGCGATCATGAAGGGGTTTGCTTCCGCGCTGTCCGACGACGACATGCGCAACATCGGTTTCTGGCTGGCGGGCCAGCAGCCCAAGACGGGCGCAGCCACCGACAAGGATCTCGTCCGCCTGGGCGAGCGCATTTACCGCGGGGGCATTGCCGATCGGCAGGTGCCGGCCTGCGCAGGCTGCCACGGTCCTTCCGGTTCGGGCATCCCGGCGCAGTACCCGCGGCTGTCGGGCCAGCATGCGGTCTACACCGAGGCCCAGCTCAAGGCATTCCGCGATGGCGTGCGCAAGAACAATCCCCAGATGACCGGCGTGGCCGCCAAGATGAATGATCGCGAGATCAAGGCCGTGTCCGACTACATCGCCGGTCTGCGCTGATTCCGTTGTCGCGCGGGAGCCGGTGTGGTGCCCGCAGGGGCTGCCCGGTTGACCTTGATCAAAAGGGGCGGGTTTTCCATAGGACCATTGAACCGTCGCTTGTTCTGCGCATCCAACGGGGCGCGTTCCGGTCATCCGGGCGCGCCCTTTTTTCTGTCTGGCCTTTTTCATGACCGTTTCCACCCAAGGCTTGCGGCCCCGACGTCTGTCACCCCTGCTGCGCGACGTCACTGAACTGCTGTCTTCCATGCGGTTCGCGATCAGCTTGCTGACCGTGATCTGTATTGCCTCGGTGATCGGCACCGTGGTCAAACAGCACGAGCCCCTGAACAACTACGTCAACCAGTTCGGCCCGTTCTGGGCCGATGTGTTCGGGCGGGCCCATTTGTTCACGGTCTACAGCGCCTGGTGGTTCCTGCTGATCCTGGCTTTTCTCGTGGTAAGCACCAGCCTGTGCATCGCTCGCCACACGCCCAAGATCTTTGCCGATTTCAAGACCTACAAAGAGAACATTCGCGAACAGAGCCTGAAGGCCTTTCCGCACCGTGCGGAGGGCGCGTTGGGCGAAACGCCTGAGGCAGCAGCGAACCGCATTGGGCAGACCTTGCTGGGCGCGGGCTGGAAGGTCCGGCTGCAGTCGCGGGAACTGCCCGGTGGGCAGGGCTGGATGGTGGCGGCCAAAGCGGGGGCAGCTAACAAGATCGGCTATCTCGCGGCACACAGTGCCATCGTGCTGATCTGTATCGGTGGCTTGCTCGATGGCGATCTGGTGGTGCGCGCGCAGACCTGGTTCAACGGGAAGGAGCCGTTTCTGGGCGGTGGGCTGATCGCCGATGTGCCGGCCAAGCACCGGTTGTCGCCGGCCAACCCCACATTCCGTGGCAACCTGCTGGTGACCGAAGGCACCGCTTCGGGCACCGCGGTGTTGCCGCAGGCGCAGGGGGTGCTGCTGCAGGACCTGCCGTTTTCCGTCGAGTTGAAGAAGTTCATCGTCGAGTACTACGACACCGGTATGCCCAAGCTGTTTGCCAGCGACATCGTGATCCACGACCACGAGACGGGCGAGAAGCTGCCTGCGCGGGTCGAGGTGAACCACCCGGCCCAGTACAAAGGCATCAGCATCTACCAGTCGAGTTTTGACGATGGCGGTTCGCTCGTCACGCTGCAGGCGGTTCCTGTCAATGGGGCGGTCCAGCCGCTGGAGGTGTCCGGCACCATCGGCGGCTCGACCGCGATCTCCAACGGCGACCGCCAGCTGTCGCTCGAATACACGGGCCTGCGGGTCATCAACGTCGAGAACTTCAGCAACGATGCCGCGCAGTCCGGGGTCGATGTGCGCAAGGTGGACCTGCGCACCTCGATCGAGAGCCGTCTGGGCGCCGGGAACAAGACGGCGACCGAGCGCGTGCTGCGCAATGTCGGCCCCAGCATCACCTACAAGCTGCGTGATGCGGCCGGGCAGGCCATCGAATTCCACAACTACATGCTGCCGGTCCAGATCGATGGGGACCGCATGTTCCTGATGGGCATGCGTGAAACCCCGGCCGATCCCTTCCGCTATCTGCGCGTGCCCGCCGACGAGAACGACAGTCTGGACGGGTTTACCCGATTGCGTGCCGCGCTGGACGATCCGTCCCTGCGGACCGAGGCAATCCGGCGCTATGCCGTGGCCGCCGTCGAAGGCGGTCGGCCCGAACTGGCCGAGGCGCTGCGGGCATCGGCTACTCGGGCCATGGACCTCTTTGCCGGTGCCGAGGTGCCTCCGCGCCCCCCGCAGATGCCTCCGGGGCTGCCGGACGTGCGCGGGGGGCTCCAGGCCATTTCGGCTTTTCTGGAGGCCAACGTGCCGGAAGCCGAGCGGGAGCGGGCCAGCGATGTGCTCGTGCGCATTCTCAACGGCACACTCTTTGAGCTGATGCAGCTGTCGCGGGAAAAGGCCGGCCTGCCCCCGCTGGACCGTGGCGAGCAGACGCAGCGTTTCATGACCCTGTCTGTCATGAGCCTGAGTGACAGCTTCTTCTACCCGATGCCCATGGCGTTCCAGCTCAAGGATTTCACCCATGTGCAGGCCAGCGTGTTCCAGGTGGCGAGGGCGCCCGGGCAGAACATCGTCTATCTGGGCTGTGCCTTGCTGATCCTCGGGATTTTTGCCATGCTCTACGTGCGTGACCGGCGCCTGTGGGTCTGGCTCACGCCGGCCGGCGAAGGCGCGGATGCCCGCATGGCCCTGTCGACCAATCGCAAGACCATGGACGCGGACCGTGAGTTCGATGTCCTCAAGCGCCAGTTGTTGAAAGAAGCCCCATGAACACCGCCACCCGGACCATCGACCTCAAACGCGGCAAAGACCTTTCCGCCGGGCTGGAGCCTGGCTATTTCGCTCGTCGCGACCCCTGGGACTGGCTCTTCGCCCTGTTGGTGGTGGCGGGGGGGCTGTGGGCGTTTGCGCACTACCACGCGTCCATGGACATCTACGAAAAGTGGATTCTGGCCGGCACGGTGCCTTCGCTGATCTGGCTGGGCTGGTTCTGGCGCCCTTTGCGGGTGCTGATGGTGGTGGTGGCCGCGCTGTCGCTGCTGGCCATCTGGCTCTACCATGGCCCGGAAGGGCAGGCCGATCTGGCGCGGGGTGATCACGTCTTCCTGCTCAAATATTTCCTCTCCAGCCAGTCGGCCATTCTGTGGATGAGCATGCTGTTCTTCATGAGCACGGCGTTCTACTGGGGCGGCATGTTCATGCGCGACGGTCGGGGCGCCGCCTTTGAAGGATTGGGGTCCCGTCTGACCTGGGTGGCCGTGACGCTGGCGCTGGTGGGCACCATGGTGCGCTGGTTCGAAAGCCACCAGATCGGTCCGGATATCGGACACATTCCGGTCAGCAACCTCTACGAAGTCTTTGTGCTGTTCTGCTGGATGACGGCCGCTTTCTACCTGTACTACGAAGACCAGTACCGAACCCGCAGCATGGGCGCGTTTGCGCTGCTCGTGGTCAGTGCGGCGGTGGGCTTCCTGCTGTGGTACACGGTCGTGCGCGAAGCGCATGAAATCCAGCCACTGGTGCCCGCACTCAAGAGCTGGTGGATGAAGCTGCATGTGCCCGCCAACTTCATCGGCTATGGCACTTTTGCCATTGCCGCGATGCTGGGTTTTGCCTACCTGATCAAGCAAAGCGCCACGGAGACGCGCTGGTGGAAGCTGGCGCCGCTGTGGGTGCTGGGCGTGGTGCTGTGCTTCGAGCCCCTCGTGTTCCGCCAGGGAGCGACCGACAAGGGCGGCAGCTACTGGTTTGTCTACTTCGGGGTCTCCGCCCTCATCGTCGGCGGCATCCTGGCTGGCCGCCGCCGCATCGCTTCGCGTCTGCCGAGTTTCGAGGTGCTCG
The DNA here is from genome assembly GCF_030160815.1 of Hydrogenophaga electricum. Lineage (NCBI taxonomy): Bacteria > Pseudomonadati > Pseudomonadota > Betaproteobacteria > Burkholderiales > Comamonadaceae > Hydrogenophaga > Hydrogenophaga electricum. Next base: position 22,801 of record NZ_BSPB01000032.1, read on the forward strand.
ATGACGTGATGTACAAGGCCATTGCCGTGGGCTTTGCCTTCTTCACGATTGCCACCGTGTTGGGAGCGCTCTGGGCGGCCGAGGCCTGGGGCGGCTACTGGAGCTGGGACCCCAAGGAGACCTGGGCGCTGATCGTCTGGCTCAACTATGCCGCCTGGCTGCACATGCGGCTCATGAAGGGCTTGCGTGGCACTGTAGCGGCCTGGTGGGCGCTGGTCGGGTTGGCCATCACCACCTTCGCATTCATCGGCGTCAACATGTTCCTCTCCGGTCTGCACAGTTACGGGGCACTGTGACAGCGGGGGACCCGTTTTGCAGAAACTTGTAAGAATCTGCGGATTCGAACGACGACTGGAAAAGTCAGGAGTCCGCCATGATCATCCGTTCTGCCGATACCGGGTTCGAGCACCCCGTTCCCAGTGAGATCACGCCGCCAAGCGCCTACCTCGGGCGTCGTGAGTGGTTGCAACGGCTCGCCCTGGGGGCGGGCGGGGTGGCGCTTGCCACCTGGGCGGCGCGCGATGCGCTGGCGCAGGGGGCCGCTTCGCCGACCGGTTTGCCGCGGCTTGCTGCTCGACCATCTGCGGTGGCGGGTGCGCAGACCGTCGAGCGCGTGACTTCGTACGACCATGCCAGCAGCTACAACAACTTCTACGAGTTCGGCACCGACAAGTCGGACCCGGTGCAATATGCGGGGTCGATGAAGACGCGGCCCTGGACGGTGGCGGTCGAGGGCTTGGTGAACAAGCCGCAGGTACTGGGGATCGATGACCTGCTCAAGCTGGCACCGCTTGAAGAACGTGTCTATCGCCTGCGCTGTGTCGAAGGCTGGTCGATGGTGATCCCCTGGGTGGGCTATTCGCTGGCCGAGTTGATCCGCAAGGTCGAGCCGCAGGGGAGCGCCAAGTTCGTGGAGTTCACGACCCTGGCCGATCCTGGCACGATGCGTGGCGTGCGCGGGCGGGTGCTGGACTGGCCCTACATCGAAGGCCTGCGCATGGATGAGGCCCTGCATCCGCTGACCCTGCTGGCCGTGGGCATGTACGGCCAGGTCCTGCCCAACCAGAATGGCGCCCCGGTGAGACTGGTGGTGCCGTGGAAGTATGGCTTCAAGAGTGCCAAGAGCCTGGTGAAAATCCGCTTTCTCGAGCGCCAGCCAGTGAACTCCTGGGGACGTTCGGCGCCGCAGGAGTACGGCTTCTACTCCAATGTGAACCCGGACGTGCCGCATCCGCGTTGGAGCCAGGCCACGGAACGCCGGATTGGGGAGGAAGGCGGTCTGTTCGCCAAGCGGCGCAAAACTGAGCGCTTCAACGGCTATGAAGCCCAGGTGGGGGCGCTGTACGCCGGCATGGACCTCAAGACCTTTTACTGATGCGCTGGCTCGGCCATCCGGTGGTCAAGCCGGTGCTGTTCCTGTGGCTGCTGGCGCCGGCGGGCTACCTGTTCTGGGCTGCGCTGGCTGATCAGTTGGGAGCCAACCCGGCAGAAGCGCTTATCCGCTCTTTGGGGGACTGGGCTTTGCGCATGCTGGTGGCGGTGCTGGCGGTGACACCCTTGCGAGAGATCACCGGTTGGGCGGTGCTGGCGCGTTTTCGCCGGATGCTGGGGCTGTTCGTGTTCTTTTACGCCAGCCTGCACTGGGTGTCTTACGCGTGGTTCGACATGGGCTGGGAATGGTCCGACATCGTGTCCGACATCTACCGGCGGCCTTTCATCTTGGTGGGGACTCTGGCCTGGTTGCTGCTGCTGGCGCTGGCGGCAACGTCTTTCAACCGCGTGATCCGCTATCTGGGGGCCTTGCGTTGGCGAGCCCTCCACCGAGGGGTGTACGCCGTTGCGGTTCTGGCCATCCTGCATTTCTACTGGATGCGTGCAGGCAAAAGCGATTTCGCCGAAGTGGCTGTCTACGCTGTTTTGCTGGGCACGCTGCTGGCATGGCGCCTGTGGCGAAGGCGCCGCCGCTTAGCCCACTGAGGCGGGACTACTGCCCTTGCTGGGTGGTTTCTTCGATCACGTCGGCCGAGACCGGCGCCGCCGGCTTGATGGGCTGCCCTTGGGGCGCAGGCAGGTAGAGTGGGCCTTTTTGCCCACAGCCAGCCAGCAGCAACCCGGTGCAGAACAGGGCGGCCACAGCTGCCGAGCGCGTGAGGCTGTCCGGGGATCCTAGAATTTGGCGACGCTTCATGATGCAAGGATTGTAATGACCGACTCCGAATATCTCGACCACGCCGAAGCGCTTTTGCGCCGGGTGGAGCTGGCCTGCGACAGGCTGAACGACGTCACCGACGCCGATATCGACAATCAGCGTGTCGGGGGCATGATCACCCTCGTGTTCGCTGATCGCAGCCAGATCGTGATCAACCTGCAGAAGCCGCTGCACGAAGTGTGGATGGCGGCCAAGGCGGGCGGGTTCCATTACCGCTTTGACGGCACGGCTTGGGTCGATACCAAAGGACAAGGCGAGTTTTTCGCCGATCTGGACCGGCATGCTTCGGCGCAAGCCGGCCAGACCCTGGGGTTCTGAACCTGCTGCGCTTCGTGAAGTTCAGTTCCTGAAGAGGTCGATGATGCTTCGGCGTTCTTCGGCGTTCTGTCCTTGACTGCCAGAAGGGAAGGCGTTCTGGCCTTCTGTGGTGCCTTCCATTGAGGGCGTGCCCGGCCAGGGTTGTTCGTTCAGCCCAATGCCGTGCACACCGCGGCCGGGACCAAATTCCTCAAAGTACCACTCGCCCCCCACATTGATCACCCCCGGTGGCGGGCTGTACTCCGCCACGGGGACACCCTTGAGCGCTTCGCTCATGAAGCTGATCCATATCGGCAGGCTCAGGCCGCCACCGGTCTCCCGGCTGCCCAGGTTGCGAGGCGTGTCGTATCCCACCCAGGCCGCGGCGACGAGTGTGGGTTGGTACCCCACGAACCAGGCATCCACCGAGTCGTTGGTGGTGCCCGTTTTGCCATAGAGGTCGGGACGTTTGAGCGTGGCCTGCGCCCGCGCGGCCGTGCCCGAGCGGGTGATCTCCTGCAGCAGGCTGCTCGTCACGAAAGCGTTGCGGGCGTCGATGGCTCGCTGTCCCTCCTGGGGGGGGCGATCTGCCGTTTCGTAGATCACCTTGCCCCGGGCTTCGGTCACCCGCGTGATGATTGACGGGTTCACGCGATAGCCGCCATTGGCAAAAACGGCATACCCGGAAGCCATCTGCAAGGGTGTCACGGCACCAGCACCCAGTGCCATGGTGAGGTAGGGAGGGTGCCGGCTGGCATCAAAGCCAAAACGGGTGACCCATTGCTGGGCACTTTGTGTACCGATGAGCTGCAGGATCCGGATCGAGGCCATGTTCTTCGATCGGGCCAGCGCACGTCGCACGGACATCGGTCCCTCGAACTGCCCGTCATAGTTCTTGGGTTCCCAGGCCTTGCCACCGGTTTCGGTCGCACTGAAGAACAGGGGCGCATCGTTGACGATCGTCGCTGGCGTGACCCCTTTTTCCAGGGCGGCCGAATAAATGAAGGGCTTGAAGCTGGAGCCGGGCTGGCGCCAGGCTTGGGTGACGTGGTTGAACTTGTTCTTCTGGAAGTCGAAGCCACCCACCAGCGCCCGTATCGCCCCTGTTTGGGGGTCCATCGCCACGAAAGCCGATTCAACTTCAGGTTGCTGAGTGATGCGCCAGGCTTTCGGACCTGTCTGTATGACGCGAATGACTGCGCCAGGGCGGATGCGGATCTTCGGGGGCGCTTTGTCGGAAAGCCCTGAAGTGGCCGGCCTTAATCCGTCGCCAGTGATCTCGAAGGGTTCGCCGTCGTGGCGTACTGCCACAACCCGCCGTGAGTCGGCCGAAAGGACCACGGCCGACCACAGATCACCGTTGTCCGGATGCTCATTGAGGATGTCGTCGATGGCATCGTCGCGGGCGGCTGCATCCTGAGGCAGATCGATGAAGGCCTCGGGGCCGCGGTAGGCCTGGCGACGTTCATAGTCCATGACGCCCTGTCGGAGCGCTTTGTAGGCGGCTTGCTGGTCTACCGAGCGGATGCTGGTGGTGACCACCAGGCCTCGGGTGTAGACCTCATCTCCGTACTGAGACAGCATGGACTGCCGAACCATTTCCGCCACATATTCGGCTGCGACCTTGCCTTCCTTGGTCGCGGAGCGCAGCTTGAGCGGCTCTTCCCGTGCAGCCTCGGCCTGCTGGCGGGTGATGAAGCCGTTTTCAAGCATGCGATCAATGATGTAGAGCTGTCGCGTGCGGGCTCGCTTGGGGTTGGAGATTGGGTTGAAGGCAGACGGCGCCTTGGGCAGGCCGGCGAGCATGGCCGCCTCCGCGACCGTGACGTTTTTCAGGTCTTTGCCAAAATAAGTCTGCGCCGCAGAGGCGAAGCCATACGCACGCTGACCGAGAAAGATCTGGTTCATGTAGATCTCAAGAATTTGCTCCTTGGTCAGCTGGTGTTCGAGCTTGAACGTCAGAAGGATCTCGTAGATCTTTCGGGTGTAGCTTTTCTCTGCAGACAGGTAGACGTTGCGGGCCACCTGCATGGTGATGGTGGAGCCGCCTTGGCTTTTGGCCTGGCCCAGATTGGCCAGTGCCGCGCGGACCATGCCGCGGTAGTCGACCCCGCTGTGTTCGAAGAAACGGGCGTCTTCAATGGACAGCACCGCTTGCTGCATGACCAGCGGAATCTCCTTGATGGGCAGCAGATTTCGCCGCTCTTCGCCAAATTCGCCGATAAGATCGCCGTCGGCTGTGAGGACGCGCAGAGGCAACTTGGGCCGGTAGTCGGCCAAGTCGGCGACTTCGGGCAGATTGGGATAGGCAATGGCCAGCGCGACGCCCACAGCAAGCACAATGCTGAGAGCGCCGGCCGCAGCCAACCCCAGCGCCCATGCTGCAGCAAGTCCCAGCCAGGCTGTCCAGCGGCGACGGGAGTGGGGGACAGTGGCGGGTTTGGAGGACGAAGAGGAGGGGTCTTGAGGCATGGGTCGGTCTCTGTTGTCGCATTATAAAAATCTGCGACGTGGCGGAGGTCACACTGGTGGATGCGAAGCCTGTCTCAGTGTGCAGGTTTCCCGTATGCTTTTGACAACGTTTCGATTTGTAGAGTTGTCGATAAATCTTTGCTGCTCAAAGGGCTTGCTGCTAGCATTGAAGTGAAACCTTAAGTCTGGCGTGCTGCCAGCCTGTATTTTTTTGGGGGCCGCCTTGATATCACTGGGGTCTATTTTCAGCCGGGAGCCTGCGTCGCTGCTCGGCATCGATGTCAGTTCATCCAGTGTCAAGCTTGTGGAGCTGGGTCGTACTCGGGCCGGCGACTTCGTTCTGGAACGCTGTGCCATTGAGCCTCTTGAGCGAGGCTGGATCTCCGACGGCAACATCGAAAAGTTTGATGAAGTGGCCGATGCCATCCGACGGGTGGTGCGCAAGAGTGGCAGCAAGACCAAGCAGGTGGCGATGGCCTTGCCTGCATCGGCGGTGATCACCAAAAAGATCATCTTGCCGGGTGGTCTGTCTGAAAAAGAACTGGAAGCGCAGGTTGAGTCCGAAGCGAATCAATACATTCCGTTCTCGCTGGACGAGGTGAGCCTGGATTTTTGCGTCATGGGCCCCAGCACCACATCCATTGGGGATGTGGAAGTGCTGATCGCGGCTTCGCGCAAAGAGAAGGTGTCTGATCGTCAGGGGTTGGCCGAGGCTGCGGGTCTCAAGCCTGTGATCATGGACGTTGAGTCCTATGCGTCCCGCATGGCTGCCAGTCGCGTCATCGAGTCGCTGCCCAATCAAGGTGTGGACTCCCTGGTGGCGCTGTTTGAGGTCGGCTCGGTGACCACGGGTATGCAGGTTATCCGCAACGAAGAAGTGGTGTACGAGCGCGACCAGGCCTTTGGGGGGGCGCAGCTGACCCAACTGATCGTGCGCCAGTATGGCTTTTCTGCCGATGAGGCTGAAGCCAAAAAACGCTCTGGCGAGTTGCCGGAAGACTACGCGACGGCGGTTCTCAATCCGTTTCTGGAGAACATGGCTCAGGAGATCGGTCGGGCGCTGCAGTTCTTCTTCACGAGTACCCCGTATAACCGGGTGGATCACATTCTTCTAGCAGGAGGTAGCGCTTCCTTGCCGGGCTTGAAGGAGGCCGTGACGCACCAGACCTCCTTTGCCTGTATGGTGGTCAACCCGTTCGAGGGAATGGATATCGCTTCCGGGGTGCATGCTCGCAAAATTGCGCGTGAAGCGCCTTCGTACCTGACATCGACCGGCCTTGCGCTGCGAAGGTTCCACCAATGATTCTCATCAACCTATTGCCGCACCGTGAAGCGGCCAGGAAGAAGCGCAAGGAGCAGTTCTTCACGCAACTGGGCTTGTCTGCTTTGCTGGGGGGGCTGATTTGTGGTGCTGTCTACACTTGGTATCAGGGGCAGATCGCCGCCCAGGAAAACCGCAACAATTTCCTGCGGGCTGAGATCAAGAAGCTGGAAGCAGAAATCAAGGACGTCGCAACTCTGGAGGCTCAGATAGCCTCCTTGCGGGCCAGACAGACTGCTGTAGAGGATTTGCAGGCTGACCGGAATCTGCCCGTGCATCTGTTGGAGGAACTGGTGCGTCAGTTGCCTGATGGCGTCTACCTCAGCTCCATGAAGCAGGAGAACCTCAATGTGCTGTTGTCGGGCTCCGCTCAGTCTCAGGAGCGGGTGTCGGAACTGTTGAGGAACCTGGGCAATGCCAGCCAGTGGCTTGCGCGCCCGGAGCTGGTGGAGATTGTGGCGGCAAATGTCGGGCCGAAGGGGGATCCGCGCCGCGTTTCGAACTTCACGATCCGGGTGACACTGGTGAGGCCCTCGTCCAATGTCAACAAGACTGGGGTCTCCGCCGCCCCTGCTGCCAAGGGCTGAAGGGAACGTCATCTTGGCAAAGAACCTGAAATTCAATCCGGACATGGGCGCTGTCGTGCGCAATCTGCGGACGCAGTTCGTGGGATTGGACCCTAATGACCCCTCTCAATGGCCGGCACTGCCCAAGTACCTGCTTTATGTGCTGGTCTGCGTCCTCGTAATCGTGGGTATGTGGTTCGCACTGATCAAATCGGTGGACGAGACGCTGGAACAGGAACGGTCAACCGAGTTGAGTTTGCGTGCTGACTACAAGAAGAAAGTGGCGCAAGCTGTCAGTCTTGAAGAACTGAAGAAGCAGCTGGAGCAGGTGCAGCAGTATGTGACCCAACTGGAAAAGCAACTGCCGAGCAAATCGGAAATGGATGCATTGCTGTCCGATATCAATCAGGCAGGGCTGGGAAGAAGCCTGCAGTTTGAGCTGTTTAAGCCGGGTCAAGTCTCTGTCAAACAATACTATGCCGAGTTGCCGATTACCGTGCGTGTGACGGGTCGGTATCACGACATCGGGATGTTTGCCGCGGACATTGCCAATCTTTCGCGGATTGTGACACTGAATAATCTGACCTTGTCGCCGGTGAAAGACCGAGATGGTTTGCTGACCATGACCTGTATTGCCAAAACCTTCCGTTACTTGGATGAGGCTGAGGTGGCGGCTTCCGAGCAAGCGAACAAGCCGAAGTCCAACGCCAAAGGTGGCAAAAAATGAGCAGAGTGCGCCAATTCACTTTGCTGAGCATGGCCTGTGTTGCCACGATGGTGTTGTCCGGGTGCTCTTCGTCGGATCAGCCCGATCTTCGGGCTTGGATGGTGGCTGAACGGAGTTCCGTCAGGCCCAAATTGCAACCGATCTCCGAGCCCACACGCTTTCAGCCGCAGAACTACACGGTGGCAGATACGTTGGATCCCTTTGCAAACGAAAAGCTCGAGGCTGTTCTGCGAGGTGCTCAGGCTGGTGGTGAAGCTCGATCAGCGTTGCTGGAGGCCGAGTTGAATCGGCGCAAAGAACCTTTGGAGGACTATCCCTTGGATGCCATGAAAATGGTTGGGAGCCTAATCCGACAAGGGCAGCCAGTGGCTCTTCTCAAGGTCAACAACCTGCTGTATCAGGTTAAGACTGGCAATTACATCGGCCAAAACTACGGTCGTATCCAGAAGATCTCTGAGTCGGAAATTGTGCTGAGGGAAGTGGTGCAGGACCCTGGAGGGGAGTGGGTCGAGCGGCCTGCGACGTTGCTATTGCAAGAGGAATCATCTAAATGAAAACGACCTATCCCTTGGACACTCTGCAATCTGCCAAAAGCAGCCGATTTCTGATCAGTTTGGTGGCGGGGATGGCATTGGCCGCTGCCGGTGTCTGTGCGCATGCGCAGAATGCCATCAAAGCCGTGACAGGGACGTCTCAAGGCGGCTCAGAGGTGGTTCGCATTGAATTGGCCGAGGCCTTTTCGGGCGCGCCCTCGGGTTTTGTCATCCAGTCGCCGGCGCGCGTGGCCTTGGATCTGCCGGGCGTGATCAATGGACTGGGGCGCAGTGCGATCGATATCAATCAGGGCAATGTCCGGTCTGCCAATGTGGTGCAAGCGGGTGATCGAACACGGGTCGTGATCAATCTCAAGCAACCGGCCAACTATGTGACAAAAAGCGACGGCAAATTTTTGCTGGTGGTGCTCGACAGTCCACAAGCTGCTGGTCAAGTGCCCTCGCCGGTGACCTCTTTTGCTGCATCGACACCTGTGGCAGCGAATACTGCCTCTGCGATTCGTGACATTGATTTCCGTCGGGGTACCGATGGGGCGGGGCGTGTGGTGGTGGAGCTTGGCAGCAGTCAAGTTGGGGTTGACATTCGTCAGCAGGGTCAGAATCTGGTGGTGGAGTTCCTCCAGAGCAATCTGGCCGAGGGTCTGCGTCGCCGTTTGGACGTGACCGATTTCGGCACCCCTGTGCAATCGATCGTCAGCAGCCAGACCGGAGACCGTGTCCGTATGGTGGTGACGCCACGTGGCAACTGGGAGCATTCGGCGTATCAGAGCGACAACCAGTTCGTGCTGGAGGTTCGGGAGCAGAAGGTTGACCCGACCAAGTTGACGCAGGGCCCGGGCTACAACGGCGAAAAACTCTCACTGAACTTCCAGAACATCGAGATTCGTTCGCTGTTGCAGGTAATTGCTGATTTCACCAATTTCAATGTGGTGACCTCTGACTCGGTTTCGGGTTCGCTGACTCTGCGCCTCAAGGATGTTCCCTGGGATCAGGCACTTGATATCATCTTGCAGGCCAAGGGACTCGACAAGCGCAAGACGGGAAATGTCTTGTGGATTGCACCGAAAGATGAAATTGCTGCACGTGAAAAGCAGGATCTGGAGGCACGTGCTGCTCTGGAGAATCTGGAAATTTTGCGCACGCAAGGCTTTCAGCTGAACTATGCGAAGGCAGGCGACATTGCCACGCAGCTGACCTCGGCTGGGACGGGTGGTGGATCCTCTCGCATTCTGTCTGCCAGGGGCAGCGTGATTGCCGAGCCGCGTACCAATCAGCTGTTTGTTACCGATGTGCCTGCCAAACTGGAGCAGATTCAGCAGTTCATCACCAAATTGGATGTGCCCGTTCGGCAGGTGCTCATTGAGGCCCGCATTGTGGAGGCGGATGACCGGTTCAGTCAGTCGATCGGCGTTCGGCTTGGAGGGGCGGATCTGCGGGGCGTGCGAGGGGGTGAGGCGGGCTATCCTGTTGCCGGTGTCAATCGCGTTGCCTTGGGAGGGAGTTACGATGCCGTAGCCACCACTACTGGACAATCGTCTGCCGCGTTGACAAACAACAATACCAGCTTTATCAATCTGCCTTCGACGGGGGCCAACGGTTTCAGCGCTGCCAGTTTTGCGGTGTCGTTGTTCAGTTCGGCTGCCAATCGCTTTTTGAACCTGGAGCTCTCGGCATTGGAGGCTGATGGACGCGGTAAGGTGGTGTCGAGTCCGCGCGTTGTGACAGCGGATCAGGTGACTGCTCTGATCGAACAAGGGACGGAGTTCCCCTACCAGTCGGCAACTTCCAGTGGTGCGACGGCGGTTTCCTTCCGGAAAGCGAATTTGAAGTTGGAAGTCACCCCTCAAATCACTCCGGAAGGCGGCATTATTCTGGATGTTGACGTGAACAAGGATTCGCGTGGGGAAACGACCACTGCTGGCATTGCCATCAATACCAAACACGTGAAGACTCAGGTTCTGGTAGAGAACGGCGGTACGGTCGTGATTGGCGGTATCTTCGAACAGACCGAGACCAACGATATCACCAAGGTGCCCCTGCTTGGTGATGTGCCGGTTGTTGGAAATTTGTTCAAAAATCGCAGCAAAACCACGAATAAGTCGGAGTTGCTGGTATTTATCACGCCGCGGACTATTTCGGATCGTGGTGTTTCGCGCTGAATTCAGACTTAGCAGAGAATTGAATTATGCAAAAATTGTTTTTGATTACCTCGTTGACGTTGATGGGCTTGCTTTCGGCATGTGGTGGTGGCGGCGAAAATGCAGGAGATGCAACTGAGTTTTCTGTCAATCCCAAAGAGGTGGATTGGAGCTCGCTGCAGACCGAGTGCGATAAGGGTTCTGGCGGCCGCGCCTTGCAGGCAACAAGCGTTCATGTGATTAATGGAGGTGTTCCTCCATTTAGGGTTATATCGAATTTCCCGGGTTCAATTTATGTTGATGGCGCTTCCGCGAAAGAGCTTTCTGGGAAGAATCCGAGATTTGAGATCTCAACATATGTTTCTCATTGTAAGGCGTCATATTCGGTGACGGTTCTTGACTACCATTCGCAAATGGTTTCTGTTGAAATCAAGGTTGATCCTCAGGAATGATCTTGTTGGCTATATTTTTGAATGCCCGCTGAAAGAGTTGAATTTGTATCTTTAGTCGGCCTTCCTGGATCAGGAAAATCAACCATTGGCCGGCATCTTGCCCGTCGTCTGGGCGTCCCTTTTCAAGACTCCGATCACGTGATCGAGCAGCGGATAGGCTGCTCGATCCGTACGTTTTTTGAGCGGGAGGGGGAGGAGCGCTTCCGGGATTTGGAACAACAGGTTCTGGCAGAGCTCACGACCGGCAGCGGCCGCGGTGTGCTGTCTACCGGTGGTGGATCGGTGCTTCGTGAAGCCAATCGGGTACAACTCAAGCAGCATTGCCAGGTGATCTATCTGCGCGCTTTGCCCGAGGATGTGTATCGTCGGTTGCGCCACGACAGAAATCGACCGCTGCTGCAGGTGGATGACCCGCTGCAGCGGCTGAAGGATCTTTTTGCGGCCAGGGATCCGCTCTACCGGGATGCGGCCCATTACGTCGTCGACACGGGAAGGCCTTCCGTGGCGACTCTGGTCAACATGATCATGATGCAGCTGGATCTGGGTAGCAGCCCAGGGCCGTCCGCTGCAGGCGAAGCGCCTTCGCCGACGGCATCCTGAGGGCTGGCATGGCGGGATACACTCCCGGGCCATGACTGATCCCTCTCTCCCGACCCCGGCAGAGCCTGTGGTCCGCATCGATCTTGGTGCCCGCAGCTACGACATCCGCATTGGCCAGGGGCTGCTGGCATTGGCCGGCAGTTACGACGCGCTGCCCAGGGCCGCATCGGCGCTGATTGTGACCAACACCACGGTCGCGCCGCTGTACGCAGAGACACTTCGACGGGCGATTTCGCCGCTCTATACACAGGTGCTGACGGTAACGCTGCCTGATGGCGAGACCCACAAGACGTGGGAGACACTGAACCTCATTTTTGATGCGTTGTTGGCGCATGGTTGCGACCGCAAGACCGTGCTCTACGCGCTGGGCGGTGGCGTGGTGGGCGACATGACGGGGTTTGCCGCCGCCAGCTATATGCGCGGTGTGCCTTTCGTGCAGGTGCCGACCACCTTGCTGGCGCAAGTGGATTCGTCGGTGGGCGGCAAGACGGCGATCAACCATCCGCTGGGAAAGAACATGATCGGCGCTTTTTACCAGCCCGAGCGTGTGATTTGCGATCTGGACGTGCTCGCGACCTTGCCCCCGCGGGAGCTGTCGGCAGGAATGGCCGAGGTCATCAAGTACGGGCCCATTGCCGACATGGTGTTTCTGGACTGGATCGAGCAGCATCTCCCCGCACTCATGGCTCGCGAGCCTGTGGCCCTTGCGCACGCGGTTCGCCGCAGTTGCGAAATCAAGGCCGATGTGGTGGGGCAGGATGAGCGCGAATCGGGCTTGCGCGCCATCCTCAATTTCGGTCACACCTTCGGCCACGCGATCGAGGCGGGCCTGGGCTATGGTGAGTGGCTGCATGGCGAAGCGGTCGGGTGCGGCATGGTGATGGCCGCCAGGCTTTCGCAGGCGGTCGGTTTGGTGGACGCGGCCTTTGTGGATCGCCTGATCGGCATCATTGCCCGAGCGGGTCTGCCCACGGTGGCGCCGGTGCTCGACCCGGTCGACAACGCCGGCCGCTACCTGGCCTTGATGCGTCTGGACAAGAAGGCCGAAGCGGGCGCCATCCGCTTTGTGCTGATCGACGGTCCGGGGCGGGCGGTGATGCGCGCCGTCCCCGACGAACTGGTGGTGCAGGTCATCAAGGCCAGCACCGCCCCGGCGACACCCGCATGAGCCCGCTGGCGCGCTGGGCCTGTGACCCCGCTGCCAGCCGCGGCCGACGATTTCCCGAGCCGGAAGCACCGACGCGCACCGCTTTCCAGCGCGATCGCGACCGGGTCATCCATTCCACGGCCTTTCGCCGGCTGGTTTACAAGACCCAGGTGTTCCTCAATCACGAAGGGGACTTGTTTCGCACGCGGCTGACGCATTCGCTCGAAGTGGCCCAGCTCGGGCGCAGCATTGCGCGCTCGCTCGGCCTCAACGAGGATCTGGTGGAGGCGATCGCGCTGGCGCACGACCTCGGGCACACCCCTTTCGGTCATGCCGGTCAAGACGCGCTTAACGCCTGTCTGCGCGCGCACGCGCCGGCCGGCGCGGACGAGGCGGCCTGGACTTTCGAACACAACCTGCAGAGCCTGCGGGTGGTCGACCGGCTGGAGGAACGCTACCCTGCCTTCGACGGGCTGAACCTGTGTTTTGAAACGCGGGAAGGCATCCTCAAGCATTGCTCGCGGGCGAATGCGCGACACCTGGAGGCGCAGGAGCCGAACGGCGTGGCGCACCGGTTTCTGCACGGCGGCTCGCCGTCGCTCGAAGCGCAACTGTGCAACCTCGCCGACGAAATCGCCTACAACGCGCACGACATCGACGACGGGGTGCGTTCTGGGCTGCTGTCGCTCGACCAACTGGCCGATGTGCCGCTGTTCGAGCGCTACCGTCGCAAGGCCCTGGCCTCTCACCCGGATCTGGGCGGGCGGCGGCTGCTGTTCGAGTCGATCCGTCTCATGCTCAGCGATCAGGTCTACGACGTCATCGACACCAGCCGTGCCCGCGTCGATGCGGCTGGCGTGGACAGCGTGGCCGCGGTGCGCGCGGCATCGCCGCTGGTGGCGTTTTCCGAGGTGATGCGGGCCGAGTCGCAGGTGCTCAAACGCTTTCTGTTCCGCAACCTGTACCGCCATCCTCAGGTGACGGCCACCACCGAACGCGCGCGCAGCGTGATCACCGAGCTGTTCGACTGTTACCTCCAGGCGCCCGAAGAAATGTCGGACGCGCAGACCCGCTCGCAGGGGAATGCCCGCTCAGTGGCCGATTTCATCGCCGGCATGACCGACCGTTTTGCCATTCGCGAGCACCAGCGGCTGACCGGGCGGGAGCTGTTTCCATGAAGCCGGCCGATTCACCCGCGGCCCGTGCTTCGCTGGTGGTGCTGCTCGGGGTCTGTGCGGCGCTGCACGTGGGCAAGCTGCCGGTGGCCATTCCGGCCCTGCAGCAGTCGCTCGGTCTGACGCTGGTACAGGGTGGCTTTCTGCTGTCTCTGCTGCAACTGGCGGGCATGACGCTTGGTTTGCTGATCGGTCTGCTGGCCGACCGCATGGGGCCGCGGCGGGTGATGCTGGCCGGTCTGCTGTTGTTGGGGCTGGGCAGTGCGGCGGGGGCGTTGTCGGGCACGGTGGCGGCGCTGCTGGCCACGCGGGTGCTCGAAGGCGTGGGCTTTCTGCTCACGGTGCTGCCGGCGCCGGGTCTGATCCGGCGTCAGGTGGTCGACAACCCGGCCGCGCTGGCGCGGGCGCTGGGCTGGTGGGGGGCCTACATGCCCGTGGGCATGGCCCTGGCGCTGCTGGCGGGGGCGCCGGCGGTGGTCCTCTGGGGCTGGCCGGCTGTCTGGGCGGTGCTGGCTTTGCTGGCCTGGCTCGGGGCCTGGGCCTTGTGGCGCTGGATCGGGCCGGATGCGGCGCCGGCGGCGGGCGCGGGCAGCACCGACACGCTCGGGCAGTGTCTGCGGCGAACGCTGCGTGCGCCGGGGCCGTGGTTGCTGGCCGTGGGGTTCCTCATGTATTCCGGCCAGTGGCTGGCGGTCGTCGGCTTCCTGCCGACGATCTACCACGCGGCCGGTTTTGGCGCCACGGCGGTGGGGCTGCTCAGTGCCCTCGCCGCTGGTGTCAACATGGTGGGCAACGTGAGCGCCGGGCGCCTGCTGGCCCGGGGTGTGCCGCCCGGCTGGCTGATGGCCGGCGGATACGTGGCGATGGCGCTCGGCGCCTTGCTGACCTTCACCATGACCGGGTGGCCGCTGTTGCAGTACGCCAGCGTGCTGCTGTTCTCTGCCCTGGGCGGCTGGGTGCCGGGCACGCTGTTCGGTCTGGTCGTGCGCCTCACGCCAGGTGAGGACACCGTGTCCACCACGGTCGGCTGGATGCAGCAGTTGTCAGCGATGGGGCAGTTCCTGGGGCCGCCGTTGGTGGCCTGGGCCGCCACGCAATGGGGTGGGTGGCAGTGGACCTGGGTGATCACCGGCACCTGTTCGCTGGTGGGCATCGGCCTGGCCTGGCAGGTGCAAAGCCAGTTGCGCCGGGCGCGCTGAAGACGCGCCCCAGCCCTCAGGCATTGGGTGGTCGGCGTGATGCCCGCCAGGCATCGACCGACCAGCGCTCCATGCCGACCAGGGCCAGCGTGGCCAGCAGCACGCCCCAGGTGATGTGCTGTTGCAGCGCGGCCGGGGCGATATCGGCCAGGCTCAGTACCGCCACCACGTTCACCACCGAAAGGCCCAGCGCGGCGAACCGGCCTGCCAGTCCGAGCACCAGCAGCACGGGCAGGCCGATTTCTCCCGCGGTACCCAGCAGCGCGGCGAGCGCAGGCGGCAGCAGCGGGACGTGGTACTCCTCGGTGAACAGCAGCAAGGTCGTGTCCCAGTCGCGGAGTTTGGTGAGCCCGGACAGAAAGAACACCTGGGCCACGTACAGCCGCGCCGCCAGTGCGGCCCACGGGCGCAGGCTATCCAGGAGGCTGGCGATGGCTTGCCAGGCGTGGTGAAGAGGGGTTGAACGCGTTGGAGAGGTCATGGGGATACCGCTGGCTGAAGGTGGGGTAAGGGGTGGACGCCGATGACCCAGCCGGCTGCGATGGCGCTTTGCAGCCAGGTGCCCAGATCGAAGACAGGACCGGGTGCCGGTGCGCTGGCAGCATCCAGCGCGTCCAGCACGCTGCCGCCGGCGAGCGTGCTGCCCAGCATCGCGACGGTGCCCGGCGAAGTGGCCGCCTGTCGGGGTTGGAAGCCCTGGCGCCAGACCAGCACCGTTTCTCCCGCGCCGGCGCGCAGGCGTTCGCCGGCTTCGGCCAAGGTGGGCATGCCGTCCAGATGCGCGCCCAGGATGCTGGCCACCGGGTACCGGCTGCCCAGGAGCTGGGTGCCGGGAGCCAGCCGCAGGGCGAGCAGGGAAGGGTCTTCGGTGACCAGGCGGGTGATGCTGGCCAGATCGGTGGGCTGGTCCGGCGCGCTGGCGGCTTCGTGCAGGGCCCATTCGGCGCGGGCGACGTCGGCCAGATAGGGCAGCGCGGCCAAAGCGGGGTTCTGAGCAATCCACGCGGGCAAGGCCTGTCCCCAATGGGCAAGGTCGCCCCGGGTCGGTGGATGCGCGTGCCAGAGGGCCCGGGCCATGGCGTGAAGTGTCGCTTCGCCCACCAGCTGGCCGACCACCGGGTAGGCGGCCTGGAGGGTCCTTTCGGCCAGGGCATGGCCGTTGGCGCGATAGGCTTGCAGGCCGCGTTCGCTCTGGGGATGCGCGACCCCCAGAGCCAGCAAGGCCGCGGCGCTGACCACCGCTTCATCGCTGCCGGGGTGGGCCATCAGCGCCCGCACCAGTTGTTGCTGCCGGGCTGCGAGGGTTGGGCGTGCGGTGTTCATGCGGTGACCGCCGGCGTGAGAGGCGCTGCAGACTGCGGGGTCAGGGATTCGCAGGCCCTGAGGCGCGCCAGGCGGGCCTCGTCCAGCAGCACCGCCAGGTCGGGCACCCCGGTGTCCCACTCGATCAGGGTGGGGGCGTTGGCAAAGCGCCGCTGGGCATGGGCGTACAGGGCCCAGACCGGTTCGCTCACGCGGCTGCCGTGGTCGTCGATGACGATGTCCCCCAGATCGGCGTGCCCTGCCAGGTGCAGCTCGGCCACGTGCGCGGGGTGAATCTGGTCGATCCAACGCTGCGCGGCGGCGACCGGGTCGGCATTCTCGCCCCGGTATTGGGCGTTGCGGGCGTTCACGAAGACGTTGTTCACGTCGACGAGCAACTGGCAGCCGCTGCGGGTGGCCAACTGGTTGAGAAACGTGGGTTCATCCATCTCGGCATCGCGCCACTGAAAGCAGGCCGAGAGGTTTTCGATGGCCAGCGGGCGCTGCAGGGCATCCTGTGCCTGCTGCACGTTGTCGATCAGCACCCGCAAGGCCGCGTGCGTGAAAGGCAGGGGCAGCAAATCGGCGGCGTGCACCGTCTGGCCGCCGAGGAGGGCACGGGCAAACGCCGCGTGGTCGCTGACCCGCACGGGTTCGATCTGGCACACCAGCTGTTTCAATTGGGCCAGGTGCCAGGGGTCCAGCCCCTGGGCAGCGCCCAGCGAAAGCCCCACGCCGTGCAGACTGATGTCACAGTGCGCCCGGCCCGCTTCCAGCACAGCGCGCGAGGCGCCGCCCGGGGCAAAAAAGTTCTCGCTGTGGACTTCCAGGAAGTCCAGAGGCGGACGCTCCTGCAGAACCTGCTGGTAGTGGGCATGGCGCCAGCCGATGCCCACCGGTGGCGGCGCGGGGAAGTCGGCTGGCAGGCGCATGGCCGGGCTCAGGACTTCTTGGGCATGGCCATCTTGGCGTCGTCGGCCGTCATGCCGCCCATCTGCTGGCAGGTGCCGGCAGCCACGTATTTCCAGTCGCCCTTGTCGTTGTCCATCTTGGCCTGCCCGGCGCAGGAATGGGTGCCGGCAAGATTGGCACAGTCGTTCTGGCCGGCTTTGGCCACGCCGTAGCACTTTTCCTTGGCCGTGTTCTGGGCCAGGGCGGCCGTGGACAGGACCGACAGCGAGGCGAGGGAAACGGCGGCAGCGGCGATGAGTTGGCGTTGGTTCATGATGGCTCCTGAAAGGTGGGGGAGGGGGTGATCAACCGGGTGGCAAACACCGACCGGTTGGGCATCTGTCGCCGCCTGGACGGGTTTCTTACACCCGGGCTGAAAGAAATGCGTGCCGATGCCGACCATTGCCCATCAGCCCTACACTGCCTCCGGGACCTGTTTTCATGACCGCGCTTTCCCTCGATGACTTTCAGCAGCAGTTGCTGGCCCAGCGCAGCTACCTGCTGCGTTATGCCCGGCTGCAACTGCGCAACGATGCCTGGGCCGAGGACGCCGTGTCCGAAACCCTGCTCGCCGCGCTGGACCGGCCGCAAGCGTTCGGCCAGCGCGCCCAGCTCAAGACCTGGCTCGTGGCCATCCTCAAACACAAGATCGTGGATGCCCTGCGGCAACGCCGTCGCGAAGTGGTGTGGGCCGACGGTTCGCCCGATGGCGAGGCAGACCCCATGGCAGACATGCCCTTTGCGGCCGACGGGCACTACTCCCAGGCGCCGGCCGAATGGGGCAATCCGGAGCAAGACCTGCGCAGCCGCCAGTTCATGGCGATCCTGGAGGCCTGCACCGAGAAACTGCCTCCCGTGCAGGGCCGGCTGTTCCTGATGCGCGAATGGCTGGAGCTGTCGAGCGACGAGATCTGTCAGGAGCTGTCGCTGACCCCGTCCAATCTGTACGTGCAACTGCATCGCGCACGCTTGCGGCTGCGCGAATGCCTGGAACTGAACTGGTTTGCCGGAGGTGCCGCCGCATGAAGCCCAGCTATCCCTTGCGACGCACCTGCCAGGAGGCCACGGCGCTGATGGTGGCCCGCGAAGACCGTGATCTGCCCTGGGCCGAACGGCTGGCTTTGCGGCTGCACCTGGCGGTGTGCCAGGCCTGCCCCCGCTTCGAGCGTCAGATGCTCACCATGCGCAACGCCATGCGGCAGTGGCGCCACTACAGCGATCACGACGGTGACGAGCGCTGAGGCGCCGGCCCGTGGCCGTGCTGGCGGTGCTCAGCCCAGCAACGCCTGGGCGAACTCGCGTGCGTCGAAGGTTTCCAGGTCTTCGAGCTTTTCGCCCACGCCGATGAAGTAGACCGGCACCGGGCGCTCCCGGGCGATGGCGCAGATCACGCCGCCCTTGGCGGTGCCGTCCAGCTTGGTGATGACCAGGCCGGTCAGTTGCAGCGCTTCGTCGAAAGCCTTGACCTGGGCCAGGGCGTTCTGGCCGGTGTTGCCGTCGATGACCAGCAGCACCTCGTGCGGGGCCGTGGCGTCGGCTTTCTGCACCACGCGCCGGATCTTGCGCAGCTCTTCCATCAGGTGCAACTGCGTGGGCAGGCGGCCGGCTGTGTCGACCAGCACCACGTCCTTGCCGCGGGCCTTGCCGGCACTCACGGCGTCGAAGCTCACCGCGGCCGGATCGCCGCCTTGCTGGGTGACGATTTCCACCGTGTTGCGATCGGCCCAGACCGCCAGCTGCTCGCGCGCGGCCGCCCGGAAAGTGTCGGCCGCAGCGAGCAGCACCGAAGCGCCTTCCTGCGCCAGGTGCCGGGTCAGCTTGCCAATGGACGTGGTCTTGCCGGCGCCATTCACCCCGGCGACCATGATCACCGTGGGTTTGTGTTCACCGATGACCAGCGGCTTCTGCAGCGGCGCCAGCAGATTGGCAATCGCCTCGGCCAACAGCCCCTTGACGGCGGCCGGATCGGTGGTCTTGCTGTCCTTCACGCGCTTCTTCAGGTCGTCCAGCAGGTACTGCGTGGCCTGGACGCCGGTGTCGGCCATGAGGAGCGCGGTTTCGAGTTCCTCGTAGAGCGCATCGTCGATCTGCGTGCCGGTGAACACCGTGGCGATGCTGGTGCCGGTCTTGCGCAGGCCATTCTTGAGGCGGTCGAGCCAGCTCTTGCGCTCCGGGACGGGCGCTGCGGGTGCCGGGGGCGTGGCGACCGCTGCGGGAGGGGACGTCTCCGCCACAACGTCGGGCACGGCCGGCGGGGGCGCGATGGGCGGCGCAGGCAGCTCCGGCGCGGCGGGCGTGGGCTGAGGAACGGGGGCGGATGTCTTTTTGCGGAAGAACGAGAACATTTTTCGAACTCTAGTATCTTCCCCATTCTATGAAACGTGCTTTTCAAGGCGCCCGAGACGGCGTACCGGCCCTGGGGCCGACAGGGTGGCTGCGGGGGCCTGCGGTCGCGCTGATGGGGGTAATGGCGTTCTGCCTGGCGGTGCTGGCGCCCGCACAGGCGGCCGAAAACCCGCCCGCGGTGCAGCGCTACACGCTGTCCAATGGCATGACACTGATCGTGCGGCCCGATCACCGGGCGCCGACCGTGGTGCACATGCTCTGGGTCCGCGTGGGGTCCATGGACGAGGTCGACGGCGCCAGCGGCATTGCCCATGTGCTGGAGCACATGATGTTCAAAGGCACGCCCGATCTGGCGCCCGGCGAGTTCTCTCGCCGTGTCGCGGCCCTGGGCGGCCGCGAAAACGCCTTCACCACCTCGGACGCCACGGCCTACCACCAGCAGGTGGCGCGGGAGCATCTGGAGGCGGTGATGCGGCTGGAGGCCGACCGTTTCGAGCGCAACCGCTGGGACGACGACGCCTTCCGCAAGGAGATCGAGGTCATCAAGGAAGAGCGCCGGCAGCGGGTGGAAGAGTCGCCCCGCGCCCGCATGTTCGAAGCCCTCAACGCCACCATGTACCTGACCAGCCCGTACCGGCGCCCGGTGATCGGCTGGATGGGCGACCTGGTGTCGCTGACGCCGCAGGAAGTGCGGGAATTCCGCCAGCGCTGGTACGTGCCGGGCAACGCTGCGGTGGTGATCGCTGGCGACGTGGAGCCCGAGCGCGTGCGCGCCCTCGCCGAAGCCCTCTACGGGCGCATTCCGGCGCGCGAGGTGCCGGCGCGCAAACCGCGCGACGAAGTGGCCCAGCAGGGGCCGCGCCAGCTGACCTACCGGGCACGGGCCGAGCAGGCGCTGGTCGCGCTGGGCTGGCAGACGCCCCAGTGGGCCGGGCCGGCGGCGCAGGACGCCGGCAGCCAG
>NZ_BSPB01000033.1:0-41816 GCF_030160815.1 Hydrogenophaga electricum
GCACAGAAACACCGGCCCGCGCGCGCCGGCAGCCAGCACCTGCAGGCGCCGCACCTGGGCTGCGCGCACCTGGGGCAGCCAGGCCAGCACGGCGCCGCACGCGCGCGAACGCAGCAATTGCTCCAGCGCCCACAGGCGCTGGGCCGAGGCCTCGGCGTCGATCCAGACCCATTGCCGTTCATCCAGCCCCAGGGCGCGCAAGCCCGGCGCGTGCGGGCGATGCGGCGGCGCGACCAGCACCAACGGCAGCCCGTCCACCGAAAGACGGCGCCACAGAGGCGCCAGCAGGCGCCATTCCAGCGTGCCGGCCTGCGCGCACAGCAGTTCGGTCACGCCCTGGCAGGGCCAGCCGCCACCGGGCAGTTCCGCGTCCAGCGCCGCGAATCCGCTGGCCCGCACGGACAAGCCCGCGGCGCGGCCCAACTGGTCGCCGCGCCAGAGCGTCTGCGCCACGGCCGGGGCCAGCCGGTCGCAGAGGTCGGCCACCGGAGACGGGCGCTCAGAGACAGAAACGGCGGCAGACTCGGGCGTCTCCCGCCGGTAAGAAGGGCATGGCATGGTGCCCAGATGATAGGCCAAATACTGTTTTTATGTACAGTATTTTGTTCGAGATCCCATCCCGTTCAGGGCGCCGGACCCGGCCCCGTCGGGGCTCAGCGGGGCACCAGGAAGGTGGTCTTTTCTTCGAGGTGGATGGCCGGGTCGTTCTGCGACTGCAGGCGGAACAGGATGGGGTGCGAGCCGCTGTCGATGTCGGGCGGCACCTGCACACGCACGGCCAGGGTGCGGACCTCGGTCGGCAACACGCTCACCTGGGGTTCGGATGCGAGGGTGATGCCTTCCAGGCCTTCGACCGTGAGATGCACCTGCTGCTCGGTTTCGGTGGCGTTCATCACCTGCAGGCGGTAGACGTTTTCGATGCGCCCGAATTCGACCATGCGCGCCAGCGCGCCGCGGTCGCGGATCACGTCCACCTTCATCGGCACGCGCAGGTACAGGCTCACCCCCACCGCCACGGCGATCGTGGCCAGCACGGCCGCGTAGACGAGCACCCGCGGGCGCAGCGCGCGGCGGATGATCTGCGCCTTGCTCCAGCCACCGGTCATGGCGTTTTCGGTCGAGTACTTGACCAGCCCGCGCTCGTAGCCGAACTTGTCCATCACCTCGTCGCACACATCGGCACAGGCGCCGCAGCCGATGCACTCGTACTGCAGGCCCTTGCGGATGTCGATGCCGGTCGGGCAGACCTGCACGCACAAAGTGCAGTCCACGCAGGCCCCCAGCCCTTTCTCCTTCGGATCGACCTTCTTGCCGCGCGAACCACGGGGCTCGCCCCGGGCCGTGTCATAGGTGACGATGAGCGTGTCCTTGTCGAACATGGCGCTCTGGAAACGCGCATAGGGACACATGTACTTGCAGACCTGTTCGCGCATGATGCCGGCGAAGCCGTAGGTGGCAAAGCTGTAGAAGAAGATCCAGAAGGTCTGCCACGGGCCCAGGGCCCCGGCAAGCACCTCCATGCCCAGCGCGCGGATGGGCGTGAAATAACCCACGAAGGTGAAACCCGTCCACAGCGCGAACAGAATCCAGGCGCCATGCTTGCCCGCGCGGCGCGCGAACTTGCCCGCCGACAGGGGGGCGTTGTCGAGCCGGATGCGGGCGGCACGGTCGCCCTCGATCTTGCGCTCGATCCACATGAAGATCTCGGTGTAGACCGTCTGCGGGCAGGCGTAACCGCACCACAGGCGCCCGGCCACCGCCGTGAACAGGAACAGCGACAGCGCCGACATCACCAGCAGACCGGTGAGGTAGATGAAGTCCTGCGGGTACAGCACCAGCCCGCCCAGGTAAAAGCGGCGCGACAGCAGGTCGAACAGCACCGCCTGCCGACCGTTCCAGTTGAGCCAGGGCAATCCGTAGAACAGGATCTGGGTCAGCCACACCAGCGCCCAGCGCCAGTTGGCGAACGTACCGCTGACCGCTCGGGGCTGGATTTTCTTGCGCGACTCGTACAGGGAGATCTCGACCTCATCGGGCTCATCGGCCCCGTGGCCGGTCGTGGGCGCGTTGCTCAAGGTATTCATGGGTTCGTGGCGATTTTTATGAGAGACCTTGCCCGGACCGGACAAGACCGTCCTGTCCGGGCATCATGCACTGCCTGTGCGCGGGTGTCACCCCGCGCCGCTGCCGTCTTCACCGATCAGCAGCCGGTTGTCCGCCAGGAAGCGGTGCGGCGGCACCTCCAGGTTGGTTGGCGCGGGCTTGTTCTTGAACACCCGCCCCGCGAAGTCAAAAGTCGAGCCGTGGCACGGGCAGAAAAAGCCGCCCTGCCAGTCGGCCGGCACGCTGGGGTTGGCGGTTCCCGCCGGCAGCGTCACCGGCGAGCACCCCAGGTGCGTGCAGATCCCCACGGCCACGAACACCTCGGGCTGGATCGAACGGGCCGTGTTGGTGGCGTAGGCCGGTTGCTGGTCCTTCTTCGACGCCGGATCGGCCAGATCGGCCGTGCGCTCCAGCGCGGCGAGCATCTCGGGCGTGCGCCGCAAAATCCACACTGGCTTGCCACGCCATTCGACTGTGGCCATCTCACCCGGCGCCAGGCCGCTGATGTCCACCTCCACGCTCGCGCCCTGGGCTTTGGCACGCTCGCTGGGTGCGAGGCTGGACACCAGCGGGACGGCCACGGCGGCGGTGGCCGCCACGCCCATAGCGCCAGTGGTCAGAAGCCAGGTCCGGCGCTCGGCATCGGGCAAAACGGGTGGCAGAGGCAAAGCGGCGTGTGTCATGGCGGTTCTCCTGAAACACCGCTTCTTTTCCAAAAAATATGCCAGTCGGCAACGCTGGAAAATCCTGAGGGAAATCAACGCCCGGTCCAGCCGGTGCGGAAACACGGCTGGCGACCTCCGCCCCAAAACTGCCAAATATGTCAGTTCTGGCAGTCCAGCACTGGCACGATGGCGCCGATGCCGGTCACGCCCACCCGTGCCAGACCCGCCCGGATGCGGGCCTCAAAAGAATCGCGGCGCCCGCCCTTGAAAACGCCGCAGACCACCCTTATGATTAGCACTCGCTGGAGTTGAGTGCTAACACCCGCTCCCAGTCACGAAGAGGCACCGGTCCGCGGTGCCTTCCGTCGGCATAACAACCCTTCTCTATCCTTTCAGGAGATGCAATGAACCTTCGTCCTCTCGGCGATCGCGTGATCGTCAAGCGCATTGACAGCGAAACCAAGACCGCCTCCGGCATCGTCATCCCTGACGCCGCTGCCGAGAAGCCCGATCAAGGCGAAGTGCTGGCAGTCGGACCTGGCAAGACCAACGACAAGGGCGAAACCAAGGCCCTGAGCGTGAAGGTGGGCGACCGTGTGCTGTTCGGCAAGTACAGCGGCCAGACCGTCAAGGTCGATGGCGATGAACTGCTGGTCATGAAGGAAGACGACCTGTTCGCCGTCGTCGAGAAGTAAACCTTCCCTCATCCATCCCCATTTACTGAATCCGGAGAAATCAACATGGCAGCAAAAGACGTCGTTTTCGGCGGTGAAGCCCGCGCCCGCATGGTCGAAGGCGTGAACATCCTGGCCAACGCGGTCAAGACCACCCTGGGTCCCAAGGGCCGCAACGTGGTGCTGGAGCGCTCCTTCGGCGCCCCCACCGTGACCAAGGACGGTGTGTCCGTGGCCAAGGAAATCGAACTCAAGGACAAGCTCCAGAACATGGGCGCCCAGATGGTCAAGGAAGTCGCTTCCAAGACCTCTGACAACGCCGGTGACGGCACCACCACCGCCACCGTGCTGGCCCAGGCCATCGTGCGCGAAGGCATGAAGTACGTGGCCGCCGGCATGAACCCGATGGATCTGAAGCGCGGTATCGACCGGGCTGTCGAATCCCTGATCGCCGAGCTGAAGAAGGCCTCCAAGCCCACCACCACCTCCAAGGAAATCGCGCAAGTCGGCTCCATCTCCGCCAACAGCGATGCCTCCATCGGCGAAATCATCGCCAACGCGATGGACAAGGTCGGCAAGGAAGGCGTGATCACCGTCGAAGACGGCAAGAGCCTGAGCAACGAGCTGGATGTCGTGGAAGGCATGCAGTTCGACCGCGGTTACCTGTCGCCCTACTTCATCAACAACCCCGAAAAGCAGGCCGCCCTGCTGGACAACCCCTTCGTCCTGCTGTTCGACAAGAAGATCAGCAACATCCGTGACCTGCTGCCCACGCTGGAAGCCGTGGCCAAGGCCGGCCGTCCGCTGCTGATCATTGCCGAAGACGTCGAAGGCGAAGCCCTGGCGACCCTGGTGGTCAACACCATCCGCGGCATCCTGAAGGTTGTCGCCGTCAAGGCCCCTGGCTTTGGCGACCGCCGCAAGGCCATGCTGGAAGACATCGCCATCCTGACGGGCGGCAAGGTCATCGCCGAAGAAGTCGGCCTGACCCTGGAAAAGGTGACCCTGGCCGACCTGGGCCAGGCCAAGCGCATCGAAGTGGGCAAGGAAAACACCACCATCATCGACGGCAACGGCGCTGCCGCTGACATCGAAGCCCGCGTCAAGCAAATCCGCATCCAGATCGAAGAAGCCACCAGCGACTACGACCGCGAAAAGCTGCAAGAGCGCGTGGCCAAGCTGGCCGGCGGTGTGGCCGTCATCAAGGTCGGCGCCGCCACCGAAGTCGAGATGAAGGAAAAGAAGGCCCGCGTGGAAGACGCCCTGCACGCCACCCGCGCTGCGGTGGAAGAAGGCATCGTGGCCGGTGGTGGCGTGGCCCTGCTGCGCGCCAAGCAATCCGCTGGCGCCATCAAGGGTGACAACCCCGACCAGGACGCCGGCATCAAGCTGGTCCTGAAGGCCATCGAAGCTCCCCTGCGCGAAATCGTGGGCAACGCCGGTGGCGAACCCTCGGTCGTGATCAACAAGGTGCTGGAAGGCAAGGGCAATTTCGGTTTCAACGCCGCCAACGACACCTATGGCGACATGATCGAAATGGGTATCCTGGACCCGACCAAGGTGACCCGCACCGCCCTGCTGAACGCCGCTTCCGTGGCTTCGCTGATGCTGACGACCGAGTGCATGGTCGCCGAAGCACCGAAGGACGACTCCCCGGCACCGGCCATGCCCGACATGGGTGGCATGGGCGGCATGGGCATGTAATTGCCCGACTGCACATCGGGGCGCCCCGCCCCGATGCCTGCCTCGAAACCCCGCGATATCCTCGCGGGGTTTCTTTTTGGGGATCCCCCCAGAACCCGCCCGCAGAAGCCATGAAACCCGTCGCCCTTCAACCCCCGGCCGCCGATTCGCCCGTCGCCTGGGACGCGCAGGGCGCCCCGGTCAGCGTCCGCTTCGGGGACCGCTACCGCAATGAAGGCATCGACGGCCTGGGGGGACTGGCGCAGGCCCGCTACGTGTTCCTGGCCGGCTGCGGCTTGTGCGCGGCAGATGGCGCCCCGCAGGCGGGCATGGCCTGGTGCGGCGCCGCACAGTGGCGCGTGCTCGAAAACGGCTTCGGCCTGGGCCTGAACTTCCTCGCCACCTGGCAGCTCTGGCAACGCGATCCGCAACGGCCCGCGACGCTGATTTACGACGCCACCGAAGCCTTTGTGCCCACGGCCGACGATCTGCGTCGCGCAGCCCGCCCTTTTCCCGACCTGCACGCGCTGGCGGAGGCACTGGCGACCGGCTGGACCCGCTTGCGCCAGCGGGGTGAGCTGCGACTCGATGCCGGTGGCGCGGTTCGCCTGCGGCTGCGCGAAGGCGACGCCCTGCCCGCGCTGCAGGCCATGGAGCCTGGCGTGAACTCGGTGTTTCTCGACGGCTTCGACCCTCCGCTCAACCCCGCCATGTGGTCAGCCGCTTTGATGCAGTCGGTGGGCCGGCTGGCCCGGCCGGGTGCGGCGCTGGCCACCTGGTGCGTGGCCGGTTCGGTGCGGCGGGCCCTCACGGCGGCCGGCTTCTCCGTGGTCAAGCGCGACGGGCTGCCCCCGAAGCGCCACTGTCTGGTGGCGCGCAAGCAGCCTGCGGCGCCAACGCGGTGAACGGCGGACTCAGGCCGCCTTCATCAGGGCTTCGAGCTTGAAGGTGTCGGCGGCAAAGGCGCGAATGCCTTCGGCCAGTTTTTCGGTCGCCATCGCGTCCTCGTTGAGCGCGTAGCGGAAGCCGGCTTCGTCGTAGGTCACGAACGGCGTGTCCAGCGACCGCGCCGCCTCGGCGTCGAGGGCCGGCGACAACGGGGCCTCCGTGGCCGCCAGTTGGGCCAGCAGGTCCGGACTGATGGTCAGCAGGTCGCACCCAGCCAGCGCGGTGATCTGGCCCACGTTGCGGAAGCTCGCGCCCATGACCTCGGTGGCGATGCCGTGCTTCTTGTAGAAATTGAAGATGTTGCGCACCGACTGCACGCCGGGATCGTTGGCACCCGCCATGGCGGCCTCGTCCCAGGCAGCGCCAGCCTGCTTCTTGTACCAGTCGTAGATGCGGCCGACGAAGGGCGAGATCAGCTGCACCTTGGCCTGTCCGCAGGCCACCGCCTGGCAGAAGCTGAACAGCAGCGTGAGGTTGGTGTGGATGCCGTCGCGCTCCAGCCGCGCCGCCGCCTGGATGCCTTCCCAGGTCGAGGCGATCTTGATCAGGATGCGGTCCACGTGCACGCCCTCGCCCTGGTACAGGTCGATGATGCGGCGCGCGCGCGAGACCGTGGCCTCGGTGTCGAAACTCAGGCGCGCGTCCACTTCGGTCGAGACGCGCCCGGGAATGTGCTGCAGGATCTCGATGCCAAAACGCACCAGCAGGCGGTTCATGGTCTCGTCCAGCCCCTGCGACCCGTAACGGGCCACGGTTTCCTGCAGCAGGTGCGCGTATTCGGGCTTTTGCACCGCCTTGAGCACCAGCGACGGGTTGGTCGTCGCGTCGCGCGGGGCGTAGGCCGCGATCTGACGGAAGTCGCCCGTGTCGGCGACCACGGTGGTGAACTGTTTGAGGGCATCGAGCTGGTTCATGCGGTCATTATCGGGTGTAATTCGGTTTCACCATTTCATGTAACTCTCCGCCTTTGTCGCCGCCATGCTGGATCGCATCAAAGCCTCGCTGCCCTCCCTGGCCCCCGCCGAACAGCGCGTGGGCAAGCTCGTTCTGGCCGATCCGCGCAGCTTTGCCAGCCTGCCGGTGGCCGAGCTGGCCGATCGCGCCCATGTGAGCAAACCCACCGTGGTGCGCTTTTGCCGCAGCATGGGCTATGACGGCCTGTCGGACTTCAAGCTCAAACTGGCAGGCAATGTCAGCGAAGGCGTGCCCTTCATCCACCGCAGCGTGGACGTGGACGACAAGGTCAGCGACGTGATGGTCAAGGTGATCGACAACACCGTGGCCGCCTTCCTGAAGTACCGCAACGACGCGTCCACGCACGCCATCGAAAAAGCGGTCGATGCCCTGATGGACACCTACCGCAAGCGCGGCCGCATCGAATTCTTCGGCGCCGGCAACTCGGGCATCGTGGCCCAGGACGCCCAGCACAAATTCTTCCGCCTGGGCATCAACGCCATCGCCTACAGCGACGGCCACATGCAGGTGATGAGCGCCTCGCTGCTGGGCCCGGGCGACTGCGTGGTGATCATCTCCAACTCGGGCCGCACGCGCGACCTGATGGATGCGGCCGACATCGCGCGCAAGCACGGCGCCACCGTCATCACGGTCACCGCCAGCGGCTCGCCGCTGGCCGCCGCCGGCCACATCCACCTCGCGGCCGACCACCCCGAGGGCTACGACCGCTACAGCCCCATGACCTCGCGCCTGATGCACCTGATGATCATCGACGTGATGGCCACCTGCCTGGCGCTGCGCATCGGGGGTACCAAGCTGCAGCCGCTGCTCAAGGAAATGAAGAACAACCTGAGGAGTAAAAGGTACGCATAAGCGTGCGCGTTGCGCACAGCTTATGCGGACCCCTGCGCCGCTTCGCGTCTTCCCCCAGAGGGGGACGATGCATGTGGCCCGGCAGAGCCGGTTCCACGGCATCTCTTGACTGGGAGCCCGCGCGCCGCCCACACCAGAGGACGACGGGCGCTCCCCGCAGCGAAATAAAGGAGGAGGCCCGCGCAGCGGGCCGGGGGACATTCGCGGAGGGGAGTGCCCGTCGTCCGCGCCAACGCCCACCCGGCTGAGCGCTGGAAGCCCCGTCAGATCCGGCCTTCCTCGACCGCGTGACACGCGATGCGCACACCGCCGATGGTCTGCAACGAAGGACGCTCCACGCGGCAGCGCTCGTTCACATGCGGGCAACGCGGGTTGAACGCGCAGCCGGGTGGCGGATTCAGCGGGTTGGGTACCTCGCCCTGCACCGGCGTGCGCGCCTGACCGGTGTCGTGCATCTTCGGGATCGCGTCCAGCAGCATGCGCGTGTAGGGGTGGCGTGGCTGGCTGAACAGGGTCTGCTTGTCGGCCAGCTCGACCAGGCGCCCCAGATACATCACGCCCACCTGATCGCTCACATGCCGCACCACCGCGAGGTTGTGGCTGATGAACAGGTAGGTCAGCCCCTGCTGGCGCTGCAGGTCTTTCATGATGTTGAGCACCTGCGCCTGCACCGACACGTCCAGCGCCGAAGTCGGCTCGTCGCAGACCAGGAACTCCGGCTGCGTGGCCAGTGCGCGTGCGATGGAGATGCGCTGGCGTTGCCCGCCCGAAAACTGGTGCGGGTACTTCGCCCGGTCCTGCGCCGACAGGCCGACGGAATGCAGCAATTCCTCGACCCGCTGACGCAGCGCCACGGCATCGCTGAGCACCCCGTGTTCGCGCAACGGCTCGGCAATGATGTCTTCCACCCGCCAGCGGGGGTTGAGGCTGGCATAGGGGTCCTGGAAAATCATCTGGATGCGCTTGCGCAACTGGCGCCCCTGCGGCGTCTTGAAGGCCGCGTGTGCGTCCTGCCCGTCGAAAATGAAGCCGCCCCGCGTGGGTTCGTACAGGCCCACAAGCAGGCGCGCCACGGTGCTTTTGCCGCAGCCCGACTCGCCCACCAGCGCCAGTGTCTGGCCTTTGGGAATGTCGAAGCTTACCCCGTCGACCGCCCGCAGCCACTGGCGCGGCTGGCGTTCGAGCACACGGTTGAGCCAGGGCGCCGACACATCGAAGGTCTTGGCCAGGTCGGTTGCCTGCACCAGCGGTGTCGAGGTGCTCATGCGGCCTCTCCCACCGCCTGCACGCTGGCCGCGTCGTGCAGCCAGCAGGCCGCGCGCGTGGCGCCCGCGGCCATCAGCTCGGGGCGCTGCGCGTGGCAGCGATCGAAGCGGCGATCGCAGCGTGGGTTGTAGGCACAACCGGGCGGAATGGCATTGAGGCGCGGCATCGCGCCATCGATCTGGTGCAGGCGTTCGCGGTCGGCCTCCATGTCGGGAATGCAGGCCATCAGGCCCTTGGTGTACGGGTGGGCCGGCTGGTTGATCACCTGGTGCACCGGGCCGATTTCCGCGATCCGGCCGGCGTACATCACCGCCACGCGGTCGCAGGTTTCGGCGATCACGCCCATGTCGTGCGTGATCAGCATGACGGCCGCACCCCGCTCCTTGCAGACGGTTTTGAGCAAGGTGATGATCTGCGCCTGGATCGACACATCCAGCGCGGTGGTGGGCTCGTCGGCCACGATCAGGCGCGGCTCGGCCGCCAGCGCCAGGGCAATCACCACACGCTGGCGCATGCCGCCCGAGAACTGGTGCGGAAAGTGGTCGATGCGCTGTTCGGCCGCTGGAATGCCGGTGTCGCGGAGCAACTGGATGGCGCGCTGGCGCGCCTCGGCCGGGCTCACGGGCAGGTGGGTGGTGATGGTTTCGATGAGCTGCCGCCCCACCGAATACAAGGGGTTGAGCGAGGTCAGCGGGTCTTGGAAGATGGCACCGATCTGGCGCCCCCGAATCTTGCGCATGGGCTCGGGCGGCAGGTTGTCGATGCGCCGCCCCTCCAGCAGGATCTGGCCCGAGGCCACGCGACCGGGGGGCTCCAGCAAACCGATGATGGCCGCCCCGGTGAGCGACTTGCCGGCGCCGGACTCGCCCACCACGCCCAGGATCTCACCGGGCGCGATGTCGAAAGAGATGTCGTCCAGCGCGCGCAGCGTGCCGCGCCGGTGCGGAAACTCGACGACAAGGTTCTTGACTTGCAGCAGGCTCATCGGGTCAGCGGAGTTTGGGATTCAGGGCGTCGCGCAGCCAGTCGCCCAGCAGGTTCACGGACAGCGCGATCAGCACCAGCATCACCCCGGGGAAGATGGTGATCCACCATTCGCCGGAGAACAGGTAGTCGTTGCCGATGCGGATCAGCGTGCCCAGCGAGGGTGAAGTCGGCGGCGCCCCCACACCCAGGAACGACAGCGTGGCCTCGGTGATGATGGCGGTGGCCACCTGGATGGTGGCCAGCACCAGCACCGGCCCCAGCACATTGGGCAGCACGTGGCGCCGCATGATGCGCAGCGGCGCCACGCCGGTCACGCGCGCGGCCTGCACATATTCCTTGCTGCGCTCGACCAGCGTCGAGCCGCGCACCGTGCGCGCGTACTGCACCCAGCCCGTGAGCGTGATGGACAGGATCAGCACCCCGAAGGCCAGCGTGTCGTGCGCATGGGGAAACAGCGCCCGCCCCACGCCGGCGATCAGCAAGGCCACCAGGATCGCGGGAAAGGACAGCATCACGTCGCACAGACGCATGAGGAAGCTGTCGACCCAGCCCCCCAGAAAACCGGCCAGCAACCCGAAGGACACCCCGATCACCACGGACAGGACCACCGACGCCAGCCCCACCGCCAACGAAATGCGTGCGCCATACATCAGCGCCGAGAGGATGTCGCGGCCCTGATCGTCGGTGCCGAACGGAAACGACCAGGTGCCGCCCTCGCTCCATGCCGGCGGCAGACGAGCATTGGACAGCTCCAGCGTGGCCAGGTCAAAAGGGTTGTGCGGCGCCAGCCATGGCGCGAACACGGCGCCCAGCGCGCAGACCAGAGCGATCAGCGCCGCGAACACGGCGGTCGGGGAAGAGCGGAAGCTGTGGCCGACATCGCTGTCGAGCCAACGGCGCAGGGTGTTGATCACAGGCTTCGTGGGTGGAAAAAATCGCGGACAAAACGGAGGGCCTGCCTACCGGCAGCCCTCGGTCATTTCACCGACATGAAACGGAAGGGCATGAAGTTGTCGGCCAGTTGCACCAGTTGCACGTTGCTGGCCACACCCCAGGCCAGTGCCTGCTGGTGCAGGGGCAGATGCCCGATGTCGTTGGCGTGCAGCTTGAAGACCTCCTGGATCATGGCGTCGCGCCGAGCCTTGTCGGTTTCGGACTGGATCTTCAGGGTCAGCTCGTCCACCTTCGGGTTGCAATAGGCGCCCAGGTTGAACTGGCCGCTGCCCTTGTCATCCACGCAGCGCATCAGCGCATTCAGGGGGTTGTGTGCGTCGTAAGTGCCCGGCGTCCAGCCCAGCATGTAGAAGCTGGTGTCGCGCCGCAGGATCTTGGGAAAGTAGGTGCCCTTGGTCTCGGCCTGCAAATGGATCTTCACCCCAACCCGCGCCAGATTGGCGGCCACCGCCTGGCAGATCGCCGCATCGTTGACGTACCGGTCGTTGGGGCAGTTCATCGTGACCTCGAAGCCATCCTTGTAGCCGGCATCGGCCAGCAACTTGCGCGCGGCGTCGGGGTCGTATGGAAGGCGCTTGTCGAGTGCGGCGTCGTAGCCGTTGATGCCCGGCCCCACCATCAGGGCCGTCGGGCGCGAGGCGCCACGCATGACGGTGCGCTGGATGCCCTGGATATCGATGGCCTGGTAGAAGGCCTGGCGCACGCGGCGGTCCTTGAACGGGTTCTTGCCTTTCACGCTCGAATACAGCAGCTCGTCGCGCTTCTGGTCCATGCCCAGAAAGATGGTCCGCAGCTCCGGCCCCTGCATCACCCTGGACTTGCCGCTGGCATTGATGCGCGCCACATCTTGCAGTGGCACGGGCTCGATCACGTCCACCTGACCGGACAGCAGCGCCGCCACACGGGTGGCGTCGCTGCCGATGGGGGTGTACTCCACGTTGACCACATTGCCTTCGATGCGCCCCCAATAGCTGCCGTTGCGCACGAAGCTGGTCTTGACGTTGGGCTGCCGCTCACGCAGCCGAAACGGGCCCGTGCCATTGGCGCGGAACGACGCCGCGTTCTCGATGCCCTTGCGCCGATCCACCGGCCGCGTCGCCTGGTTGTCCTCAGACCAGGTCTTGCTCATGATGTACAGGAGCGAAAGCACGTCGGGCAGGATGGGAAATGGGGCCTTGGTTTCGACCTCGACCACGTGATCACCGACCTTGCGCACCGCCTGGATGTCGTTGGTGTAGCTGCGCATGTCCGAGCCATCGCCCGCCGCGCGGGCAAAGCTGAACAGCACGTCGTCGGCCGTGAAGGGCTTGCCGTCGTGGAATTTCACGCCTTTGCGCAACTCGAAGCGCCAGATGGTGGGTGAGGTCTGCTTCCAGGCCATGGCCAGCAGGGGCACCAGTTGCAGGTTGGCGTCGCGCCCCACCAGCCCCTCGTAGACGTTGCCCGTCACGCTCAGTTGCAGCGACTCGTTGAGCGAATGCGGGTCCATGGACAGCGCATCGCCCTGGTTGCCGATACGCACGGTCTGGGCCTGTGCGGTTGCCACGCCCATGGCCAGCACCAGGCCGGCCACCAAGGTCAGAGAGAACTTCATCGATCGCTCCTTTCGAAAAGCCATGATCTGCCCTCAGGCGGCCTCCGGCAGCGGCAGGCCTTGCTCGACCAGACCGGCGTGCAAGGCAGCACCCAGCGGCAGCACCTCGTCGTTGAAATCGTAGCGGCTGTTGTGCAGAAAGCACCCACCCTCACCGCCCTGACCCAGGCGCAGATACGCGCCGGGCTTGACCTGCAGCATGAAGGCAAAGTCCTCCGCGCCCATGCTGGGGTCCATCTGCCGGTCCACGTGGTCGTGACCCACCAGCTTCTGCGCCACCTCGGTGGCGAAGCGGGCTTCCGCACGCGTGTTGATGGTGGCAGGGTAGATGCGTTCGTAGCTCAGGTGGGCGGTCGCCCCCAGACCCAGCGCCACCCCGGAGCACACTTCGTGCAGCCGCTTTTCAACCATGGCCTGCACCTCGGCGCTGAAGGTGCGCACGGTCCCCACCAGCCGCGCCGTGCCCGGAATCACACTGAAAGCGCCCGGATCGCCTGCCTGCATGGCGCACAAGCTGATCACGGCGCTGTCGATGGCCCGCACATTGCGGGACACGATGCTCTGCACCGCCGTGATGATGTGGGCCGCCACGAGCACCGGGTCCACCGTCGCATACGGGTGCGCGCCGTGCCCGCCCTTGCCGGTGATGTCGATGGTGATGCGGTCGGCCGAGGCCATCATCGGCCCCGGGTTGATCCCCACCGTGCCCGGTCGCATTTGCGGCCAGTTGTGCATGGCATAAATCGACTGCACCGGAAAGCGCTCGAACAGCCCGTCTTCAATCATCGCCTTGGCACCAGCGAAGCCCTCCTCCCCCGGCTGGAAGATCAGCACCGCCGTGCCATCGAAGTGGCGGGTTTCGGCCAGATAGCGGGCGGCGCCGATCAGCATCGCCACATGCCCGTCATGGCCACAGCCGTGCATCAGGCCGGCCCGTGTGGAACGCCAGGCGAAATCGTTTTGTTCGCTCATGGGCAAGGCGTCCATGTCGGCACGGAGCCCGAGCATCCGCCCGCTGCTGCGCTGGCGGCCATGAATCACCGCCACCACACCGGTCTTGCCCAGACCGGTGTGCACTTCATCAACACCACACACCTTGAGCGACTCCACCACCCGCGCAGCGGTGAAATGCTCTTCGAAGCCCAGCTCGGGGTGGGCATGCAACTCCCGCCGCAGCGCCGTCAGCGCCGGATGAAACTCGGTGATGTGCGCAAAGGCACGCCCGTGGGCTTTGTAGCGGGGCATCAGCATCGCCACCATGCTGGGCACACCGGCCGCAGATCAGGCCGCTTGGTCATCTCAATGCCCTCCACCCTTCTCGACACGCAACCGGGGATCGACCACGAAATACAGCAGATCGACGATGAGGTTGATCACCACGAAGATCAGCGCAATCAGGCACAGATAGGCCGCCATCACCGGGATGTCGGCAAAGGTCACGGCCTGAATGAACAGCAGCCCCATGCCCGGCCACTGGAACACCGTCTCGGTGATGATGGCAAAAGCGATCAGCCCCCCCAGTTGCAAGCCCGTGATGGTCATCACCGGCACCAGCGTGTTCTTGAGCGCGTGCCCGAAATGCACGGCCCGGTTGGTCAGCCCGCGGGCGCGGGCGAACTTGATGTAGTCGGTGCGCAGCACCTCCAGCATCTCGGCCCGCACCAGCCGCATGATCAGCGTGAGCTGGAAGATCGCCAGCGTGATCGCCGGCAAAGTGATGTGGTGCCAGCCTTTGGCTGTGAGCAGCCCCGTGCTCCACCAGCCCAGGTTTGCCACCTCACCGCGGCCGAAGCTCGGAAACCAGCCCAGCTGCACGGCAAACACCAGGATCAACAAGATGCCGATCAGAAAGGTCGGTAAGGAAACGCCCAGCAGCGAAATCGTCATGAACACCTGGCTGATGAAGGTGCCACGCTTGAGCGCTGCGTAAACCCCCATCGGAATGCCCACCACCAGCGCAAGCAGTGCCGCGACCAGGGCCAGTTCGAGGGTGGCCGGAAAGCGCTCGGCAATCAGGCGCGACACCTTGGCCCCCTGACGCAGGCTCAGGCCGAACTCGCCTTGCGCCGCATTGACCAGGAAATGCCAGAACTGCACGAAAAAGGGCTGGTCAAGACCCAGCGCCGACCGCAGTTCACGGACCTGTTCGGGCGTGGCGTCCTGCCCCAGCAGGAACACCACCGGGTCGCCCACGTACTGAAACAGCATGAAGGCGATGAAGGCCACACTGACCATGACGATCACGGCCTGGACCCATCGGCGGAGAATGAATGCAAGCATCGGTCACCCAAACGGAATGGGGGCGACCGACGCTTTCGGAGGCCCCCATGGTGGCATTGGCGAAATCAGTTGACCTTGATCAGCCGCCAGTCGAGCCGGTTGTCCGCGCGGTGCACGACGTCAATGTTCTTCTTCATCGCCCACGGAATCACCTGGTTGTGCAAGGGGATGTGCGCCACATCGTCGTTCTGCAGCTGCAGCGCCTTGGTCAGCAGTTCCGTGCGCAGTTTCAGGTCGGTTTCCTTCTTGGTACGCTCCACGAGCGCATCCATCTGCGGGTTGCTGTAACGGCCCACGTTGTAGTTACCGTCGCCGCCCGCACCCACCGAGCGCACCAGCGACTGCAGGCTGTAGAGCGCATCGAAGGTGGGAACGCCCCAGCCCAGCATGTAGATGCTCGCCTCATACCGCTGGATCATGGGGAAATAGGTCACCAGCGGCAGCGTGCGAAGCTTGGCTTTCACGCCGATCTTGGCCCACATCGCGGCCACCGCCTGGCAAATGGCTTCGTCGTTGATGTAGCGGTTGTTCGGGCAGGCGAAGTCGACCTCGAACCCGTCCTTGTAACCTGCATCGGCCAGCAGTTTCTGCGCAGCCGCGACGTCGTACGGATAGCGCTTGTGCACGCCTTCGGTCCAGCCGTTGACCTGCGGCGCCACCAGGGCCCCTGTGGCCTGCCCCAAGCCTCGCAAGGTCACCCGCGTGATGGTGTTGATGTCGATGGCCTGGTACAGCGCCTTGCGCACGCGCTGGTCTTTCAGGGGGTTTTTGCCCTTGATGTTGCTGCCCGGAAGTTCGTCGCGGAATTGGTCCATACCGAAGAAGATGGTGCGGTTTTCAATGCCGTCGATCACCTTCAGCTTGCTGTCCTGGCGCACACGCGGCAGGTCTTGCGGGCTCGGATCCAAAACGAAGTCCACTTCCCCCGACAGCAACGCCGCCATCCGCGTCGCCACGGCTTTGACCGGGGTGTACACCACTTCGGTCACATTGGTGTCGGCCTTGCCCCACCAGCTCGGGTTTCGGGTCAGCACCAGCTTCTGGTCGGGCTGCCATTCCTTGAGCACAAAGGGTCCCGTGCCATTGGCGTTGCGGTGGGCAAAATTCTCGTCCTGGGTCTTGATGTCCTTGGGCTCGACCGAGCGGTTCTTTTCGGCCCAAGCCTTGTTCATCATGCGCAATTCGGTCAACTGGTTCAGCAGCACCGGATTGGGGTCTTTGGTGAAGATGTCGATGGTGTGCGCATCCACCTTCACCACCCGGTCGATGCCCTGGGCATAGACACCGAAGTTCGACGTCTTGGCCATCGCCCGCTGGATCGAGAACACCGCGTCATCCGCCGTGAAATCGGCGCCATCATGAAACTTGACCCCCTTGCGCAGCGTCAGGCGCAACTGCGTCGGCGTGAGCTGCTTCCAGGCCGTGGCAAGCACAGGCTCCGGCTTGAAGGTCCGGCTGTTGTAGTAGACGAGCGACTCATAGACCGACGCATGCACCCCGTTGGCCAAGGCGTTGTTCTGGGAATGGATATCCCAGGTCGGAATGTCACTGGCACTGGTCCACTTGAAGGTCTTGGCATGCGCCACTCCGGACACCAGCGCCAAAGCGCCCACCCAAACAATCAGACGAAGTTTCATTGTTGGCACCTGAATCAAGTCGTGGTCAAAGCAATATGCAACATCCGTTCCCACTCTCCGTAGGGGAGTAACCCGAACCTTGATCACCCCAAACGCACAGCGCCTCACGGACACACCATCCGCCGCAAACGGACGCTCAAGGCAAAGGGGACTCCAACCGAAGCGCCCCGTACCACGCCGTCAGCTGGCTGCGGGTGTTGTCGGTGTCGGTCATCAAAGCCACGGCCAACAACGGACCAGGCTCCTCGCCAAATACCCGGATGAAGTCCGCCCGCACATCGCGCCGGTAATCCACCCATTGCCCCACCCGCGCGTCTCCGGTCTCGACCACCAGCTTGCGCACACGGTCCGATCGGGGATTCACCACCACCGTATCCACCGCGTCATGCGGGCTCCACACATACATCAAGGTTGCATACGGCAGCGGCTCGCCTGTCAGCAGGCGGCTCATCTCGGAAAGACGGTGTTGCCGCGCAGACCACCGCGACTTGTCACCATCGAACGCCAAAAGAATGCGCACCGGCGCATCTTCCCGGTCTGCCTCGGAAAGCCGCGCATCCAGCGGCAAGCCATCGACACGCCAGGAAAACTTCATCGCTCCCAGATGCTGAAGCGGGACATTAAAACGCTGACGCAGGATGCTCACCGATGCTTGCGCCTGAACCTGAAGCGCAGGGCGCCCATCGACCTCTGCGACTTCGAATGGCACAAACGTCTTGCCTGGCAGCACAAAGGGCTCCCAGGGCACCGAGGCCGGCGTCTGCAACAGGCGCTGTGCAAGCGCCTTCGAAGCCTCGCCCCTTGAAACGGCCTGACCGGTTCCCACCGGTTGTGCCCCATCCTCGACAGCCAAGCTACCGCATCCTGCCAGCAAGGCCATCCACAACGCCCATGCCCATCCACGCATTCACGCCCCCTCTTTTTGATCGACCGGCCACGCAAACAACGCGACGGATATCACAGTGTATCGATTTGTATGCCCAGACTACCCCAAATGGGGGATGCGCGCCGCCCAACCAGCCCCGCAAGATTGGTGCAACGGTCACGCTGTCACACACCGTTTATGGGAATCCCCCCAGGCATCTTCAACACAAGGAGGAAATCATGCTCAAACGCATCCTATCAACCCTGACGCTGGCCGTCTCACTCAACGCACTCGCTGCCGTTGATGTCAACGACGCAGCCCTTGCCGATCTGGACAGCATCAAAGGCATCGGCCCCAGCACCTCGGCCAAAATTGTCGAACAGCGGAAAAGCGCCAAGTTCAAGGACTGGGCCGACTTCATCCAGCGGGTCCCGGGGATCGGAACCAAACGGGCCACCAAGCTGTCGGACGAAGGCCTGACCGTGAATGGACAAGCCTTCAAGGGCACGGAAGCCGCAAGCACTGCCAAGGTGTCTACCAACAAGCCGAGCGAGAAAACAACCAAACCCTGAAAACTTACAGCGGCAAAAGAAAACCCCCGAGGACCAAAGCCCTCGGGGGTTTTTTTGATATCAGACAGCGGCCAAATGGCCGCAGCCGTCATCAGAAGGTGTGCTTCAGGCCCAGGGCAAAGCGGTTGCCGTCGCCAGCATCCTTGTTGTCCTTGTTGAAACCGGTGTAGACGCTGGTGCGCTTGGACAGCGCGTAGTGAGCAGCCACGCCCACGGTGCCCGGCTTCAGGTCGGTGCCGTCGAGCTTGGACTGGGTATAGCCTGCGGACAGGGTCAGAGCGGCAGACAGGGGAACATCCACGCCCAGGGTGTAGTCCTTGCTCAGGTCCTTGACCTGACCATAAGAGGCCAGCAGCTTGGCGGCGCCCAGGTCGTAGGAACCTTGCAGGCGGGACAGCTTGAGGTCGCCCAGATCGGACTTCTGTTGTTCGTAGGCGAAGCCGACGAACACCGGACCCCCTTCGTACTTGACGTGGAAGGCGTTCACGCGGGCGTTGTCATCACCTTCCTTGAAGGTGGTGCTCACGGCACCGCTCACGCCACCGAAGCTGGGGGTCGCGTAGTAGACGCCCTTGTTGGGGTTACCAGCTTCCAGAGCGTAGCTCAGAGCGAAGTTGTTGGTCGTCAGGTAGGCCGAGTCGAACAGGGGGCTGGTCGCACCGACGATGTCGTCGTAGGCGTTCCAGGTCTTGCCCAGCTTGACTTCACCGAAACCACCGCTCAGGCCCACCCAGGCTTGGCGGTTGAAACCGCTGGCAGCGCCCGAGGTCAGGTCCACGCCCTGTTCGAAGGTGAAGTTGGCCTTCAGACCGCCACCCAGATCTTCAGAGCCCTTCAGGCCCCAACGGCTGGTGTTCACACCGCCCGAAGCCATCGTGGCGCTTTCGCCCTTTTCCTTGACCACGGCCAGGTCAGCGATACCGTAGAGGGTGACGGAAGACTGGGCCATGGCGGCGCCGGAGGCAGCCAGCACAGCCAGAGCAATCAGAGACTTTTTCATGACAAGTTCCTTCAAGTTGATTTTCAGATCCGGGGGTACGAATCCGATGAGATTGAACTCACTGGGTGATCGTACTGGCTGCAGCGTCTTTCCCAAGGGTTTTCCCTGTAAATCACCACAACAGTTCGCAGAGTGTTGCCTTGATGAGACAACACACGGAACGCACCAAATTTGTGCATTTCATCGGGGAGATGGCGCTCTGCCCCATCCCGCTCTTGCGAACATGGCGCACAAAAAAACCCCGCAGCCTGGGCTGCGGGGTTTGAGCCGACTTCACAAGCCAGGTCATACCTGGCCTGGAGAATCAGAAGTTGTGGTCCAGACCAATGGCCAGCAGGCTCTTCTTGGGAGCATCGCTGTTGTTGCTCACGTGGAAGTAAGCAGCGGTGCGCTTGGACAGGGCATAGCGCGAACCGACTTCGATCGTGTCTTGATCGTTGTCGTTGTTCTTGGCGAACTGGATGTAGGGCGAGAAGGCACCGAAGGTGGAACCCAGGTGGATCCAGGCACCCTTGCCGGTGTTGTCGCCAGCCTTGTCCACATAGCCAGCAGCCACCATGAAGGAACCGAAGTCGTAGCTACCGTTCAGAGCCACGTTGTTGCCATCGGTGTTCTTGGTCTTGCTGGTGTACAGAGCAGCCTTGACCGGGCCATTGCCGTAGGTGACGGCGAATTCGGTCAGCGCGTTTTCAGCGTTACCCTTCAGTTGCGTGGCGATGTGAGCCTGCACGCCACCGAAGTTCGGGGAGATGTAGCGGATCTGTGCATCGGTACGCGAGCCCACGCCATTGAAACCCAGGCCCGAACGAATCTGAGCGCTGGTGTAGGTGGAAGGCATGTAACCGATGGAGGTGTTGAAGCCCACGGTGTACTGGCGACCCAGGCGCAGTTCACCGAAGCCGCCGCTCAGGCCAGCCCATGCCGAACGCTGGAACATGACAGCATCGGATTCACCGGTAGCGGGATTCAGGCCGGATTCGAAGACGAAGTTGGCCTTCAGACCACCACCCAGGTCTTCGGTGCCGCGCAGACCGAAACGGCTGTCCGAACCGTCAGCACCGCCACGCATCGTGGTGCTGGTGCCAGATTCCTTGCGCAGACCCACGTTGGCCTTGCCGTACAGGGTCACGGTGGACTGGGCGATGGCAGCGGTAGAAGCCAGGGCAGCCAGGGCGATCAGGGTTTTTTTCATTGAGGAAATCTCCAAGGTTAAGAAAGGGCCAAGATCTGTGGTCCGGACCAACCTCCGTTGTGGGAAGTTCTGTGCATTGCACCAGAACATTCACCACCATGCAAAGAATTCGAGAAAGCGATTCCCTCGCCTGTAGCGATCCAACAACAAAAGCAACCAGAACTCCGTAAGCGCTTGAAAAGACTAGGGTTTTCACCAATCTGACGATAGATATTTATTAGGGTTATTACTTAATATCAAGGTAATAACTTCATTCCTTTTTCATCCATGAACAATTCGCCCATGACCATCGAAGTCCCCCCTCGGCAATCAATTTCCGATGCACTGTGCACCGCAGCGGATCAGGCCTTGCGCACCTTGTTTGTGCAACCCAGAAGCACGGAGCCCTCCCCGGCCACCGCCGAAGAGCATCGCCAGTCACTGAGCCCTGAAGACCGCCACCTCTCCGGTGCGCTGATGCGCGTCAATCATGTGGGAGAGGTCTGCGCACAAGCGCTTTACACCGCGCAAGCCCTCGCGGCACGTACCGGCCGGCACCCCAATGAGGCCTTGGCCCGGCAACTGGAAGCCGCAGGACGGGAAGAAACCGAACACCTGGCCTGGACCGCGCAACGGTTGGACGACCTCGACGACCACCCCTCGCGGCTGAACCCGCTCTGGTACGCAGGGGCTTTCGGCATAGGCTGGCTGGCTGGACGCGTGGGGCCGGGCGTCAGCCTGGGTTTCGTGGTGGAAACCGAACGCCAGGTCGAAGCACACCTGGCCGGTCATATGGACCGGTTGCCCATCAACGACCATGCCTCACGGGCCGTGGTTGCCCAGATGGCGCGTGACGAAGCCCGTCACGCCCGCGAAGCTGAGCACGCAGGGGCAAAGCCCCTTCCGGCCCCGATCAAGGGCGCCATGCGGTTCGCGGCGCGG
The DNA here is from genome assembly GCF_030160815.1 of Hydrogenophaga electricum. Lineage (NCBI taxonomy): Bacteria > Pseudomonadati > Pseudomonadota > Betaproteobacteria > Burkholderiales > Comamonadaceae > Hydrogenophaga > Hydrogenophaga electricum. Next base: position 21,169 of record NZ_BSPB01000033.1, read on the forward strand.
ATCATGACCAGCGTGGCGCACCGGATCTGACATCCGGCCTCGGCCCTGGCCCGGCTCAGGCTTCGACCAGATCGAAACTGGTGGTGATTTCGGCTGTCTTGCCCAGCATGATGCTGGCCGAGCAGTATTTTTCGTGGCTCATCGCAATGGCCCGCTCCACCGCTGACGCCGGCACCCCCCGTCCGGTGACGGTGAAGTGCATGTGAATCTTGGTGAACACCTTGGGCTCCACCTCGGCCCGCTCGCTGGTGAGCTTGACGCTGCAACCCTTCACATCGTGACGCCCCCGCTTGAGGATCAGCACCACGTCGTAGGCCGTACAGCCGCCCGTGCCAGCCAGCACCGTCTCCATCGGACGGGGGGCCAGGTTGGCCCCTCCGTTTTCGGGGCGCGCGGCGTCGGGCGCCCCGTCCATCGCGAGCACATGGCCGCTGCCGGTTTCGGCCACAAAGCCCATGTGGGAACGGGTTCCGGCCGCGCCGGTCCAGGTGACGGTGCACTCCATGCGGTTCAAAGATGTGAAAAAAGACGCGCTTGCGCCGGTTTTGACCGGTCAACTACGGAAAGCGTAGCGTTTGGCCCACGAAAGATGTTGCATCGCAGCATGAAGCCGCTACAATCGCGTCATTGTATTGAAAGGTTGTCTCCTCTACCCTCCACGGGTGGATTCAAACCCGGACCCGCGTCAAGCGGTCCGGGTTTTTTTTGGCCGATATCATTGGCTCAAGGAAACCGTCATGCCTTCGCGCCGAAAAAACCCGCCCCCCGCCCCTGCCCTGACCCCTGCCGACTACCTCAAGAAGATCCTGACTGCGCGCGTGTACGACGTGGCCACCGAATCCTCGCTGGAGCCGGCGCGCACCCTCAGCCGCCGCCTGCACAACACGGTGTTGCTCAAGCGTGAAGACCAGCAGCCAGTCTTCAGCTTCAAGCTTCGTGGCGCTTACAACAAGATGGCCCACCTCACTCCCGAGCAGTTGCGCCGGGGGGTGATCTGCGCTTCGGCCGGCAACCATGCCCAGGGTGTGGCGCTGGGAGCCACCAAACTGGGCTCACGGGCCGTGGTCGTCATGCCCACCACCACGCCCCAGCTCAAGATCGACGCCGTCAAATCCCTGGGCGGGCAAGTCGTGCTGCACGGAGAGAGCTACTCCGACGCTTACGCCCATGCGGCCGCGCTGCAGAAAAAGGAAGGGCTGACGTTTGTCCACCCGTTCGATGACCCCGACGTGATCGCGGGCCAGGGCACGATCGCGATGGAAATCCTGCGTCAGGTGCAAAGCCTCGGCTCCGATCTGGACGCGGTGTTCGTGGCCATCGGCGGCGGCGGCCTGATCTCGGGAGTGGCCAACTACATCAAGGCCGTGCGTCCGGAAGTCAAGGTCATCGGTGTGCAGATGAACGACTCCGACGCCATGGCGCAGTCGGTGCAGGCGGGTGAACGGGTCACCCTGCCCGACGTGGGCCTGTTCTCCGATGGCACGGCGGTCAAGCTGGTGGGCGAAGAAACCTTCCGCGTCGCGCGCGACCTGGTCGACGACTACCTGATCGTCGACACCGACGCCGTGTGCGCGGCGATCAAGGACATCTTCGTGGACACGCGCTCCATCGTCGAACCCGCCGGCGCGCTGGCCGTGGCGGCCATCAAACAATACGTGGCCCGGCACAAGACCAAGGGCCAGACCTACGCCGCCATTCTGTGCGGCGCCAACATGAACTTCGACCGCCTGCGCTTCGTGGCCGAGCGGGCCGAAGTGGGCGAGGAGCGCGAAGCCCTGTTCGCGGTGACCATCCCCGAGGAACGCGGCAGCTTCAAGCGCTTCCTGGAAGTCATTGCGGACCTGCCTGGTGGTCCGCGCAACGTGACCGAGTTCAACTACCGCATCAACGACGCCCAATTGGCCCATGTGTTCATCGGCCTGACCACGCACGGCAAGGGGGAGTCGGCCAAGATCGCGGCCAACTTCAACCGGCACGGCTTCCAGGCGCTTGACCTCACGCACGACGACCTGGCCAAGGAACACATCCGGCACATGGTGGGGGGGCATTCGCCGCTGGCACAGGACGAGCGCCTGCTGCGCTTCATCTTCCCGGAACGGCCCGGTGCCCTGCTGAAGTTCCTGAGCCTGATGCGGCCGACCTGGAACATCAGCCTGTTCCATTACCGCAACCAGGGCGCCGACTACGGACGCATCCTGGTGGGCCTGCAGGTACCGCCCAAGGACGACAAGGCTTTCACCCGTTTTCTCGGCACGCTCGGTTACCCTCACGTGGAGGAAACCCACAACCCGGTCTACCGCCTGTTTCTCAAGGCCTGAAGCCGTTTAGCCCCATGGCCGAGCCTGTCCTGCCCAACGCCTTGCCTGTGGCACCACCGCCTGGTGCGCCCGCGGCACTGCAGTTGCCGGACATCGTGGCGGCCAAACCGGGCGACACGCTGGCCCCGCAGGCCGACGACACGGATTCGCCGGCCTGGCCGCCCCATTCGCTGGGTCGGCTGGAAACGCTGGCACTTCGCCTGGCGGCCATCGGTGGCCACACCGAAGAATCCTCCCCGGCCTCGCCCCAGATCGTGGTGTTTGCGGCCGACCACGGCATCGTGGACGAAGGCATCGGCCCCGCCACGCCGAGCAACTCGCTCGAACGTGTGCAGGCCTTGCTGTCCGGATCGGCACCGGTCTGCGCTCTGGCGAAGTCCCAGGGGTTTGGCCTGAGCGTCGTCGATGCGGGTCTGGCGTCGAACATCTCGCTGGACACCGCACCGCGCCCGCATCCGCTGCTGCGCCGAAAGATCGGTTTTGGGACCCGCAACATGGTGCTCGGCCCGGCCATGTCGGTTGCGCAGACCGTCTCGGCCCTTCATGCCGGCATGGACGTGGTGCGCCATCTGCCCGGCCGCGTGCTGGTACTGGGACACGAAGGGGTGGCGGGCGAAGCTTGCGCCATCCTGCTGCTGTCGCGCCTGTGTGGCGTACCGCTGGCCGATGCGTGCGGCCTGGAACCCGACGAAGACGACGTCCGGCACCGGCTGCGTCTCGAACGCCTGTTTGCGGTGGCCGCGCGCCACCGCAAAGCCATTACCCCCTTCGATGCACTCGCCGCCATGGGCGGGTTCGAAATCGCCATGCTGGCGGGCGCAATGCTGCAGGCCGCATCGGAACGGCGGGTGGTGCTGGTCGACGGCTTTGTGGCCGACGCCGCCGCCCTCGTGGCCCGGGGCCTGGTCCCCGCCGTCGCCGACTATTTGTTCCACGCGCACCGCAGCGCGCACCCAGGGCACCGGCTGCTGCTGATTCATCTGCAATCCCAGCCTCTGCTCGATCTGGAACTGCGCACGGGACAAGGCGTGGGCGCCCTGCTCGCCTGGCCCCAACTGCAAGCGGCTGCCGGATTGCTCCCGGCGTCACCGGCCAGCGAGGCCTGAACCCACCCGTCAGGGCTGTTGCTCGGGCAGCGCCAGTTCGACCGACGTGGCGCCTTGCACGGAAACGCCCAGACGTGCACCCCGACGATCCACGGACTGCAGCACCAGGCCGTCGGTCACCACCGAACCCACGACAAACGGCCGCGCTGGCTGGCCCTCCACCGCAATGAGTGCCGCGCCCTGGGCACCCTGCCGGGCCACCACCCCATGCAAACGAAAACGCGCGCCGGGCGTGGCGGAGACCGCTTGCACGCCAGCAGAGCCCCCACCCAACGCGCGGGCGACAGCGGCCACGTCGGAAGGCGGCTGCAAGCGTGCCACGGGCGCCGGCAACCCGGGTTCAGTGCCCGAACCCCAGATTTGCAGACCCCAATACCCTGCGCTCAATGCCGCCGCCAGCCAGAGCGACGCAGCGGACAAGGCCGGCCAGGGATGCCGCACACCGGCCTCGTCCGGACCGTGACCGGGGGTTCGTTGGCGGGGCAATGTCCGGGCCATGGGCTGCATGCGCGCATTATGATCGACCCGACCTCGGCCACGCCTCCTGGCGCCATGCCTTCTGGTGGCCCCAACGCTGTCTTCCCCTGTGCTTATGACCGTCCCTGCCCCTCTTCGCCCCGTCTCCCGGTCGCCCCGGGGTTTGCTGCAAGGCCTTCAACGCGGTTTCACCCTGATCGAACTGATGGTGGTGCTGGTCATCATCGGCGTGCTGGCGGCCCTGATCGTGCCCAACGTGCTGGACCGCGCCGACGACGCGCGGGTGACCGCAGCGCGCACCGACGTCAACAACATCGTGCAGGCGCTCAAGCTCTACCGGCTGGACAACCAGCGTTACCCCACGGGCGAACAAGGGCTGGCGGCTCTGGTCAACCGGCCCACGACCCAGCCGGCGCCCGCCAACTGGCGCCGCTACCTCGACAAGTTGCCGGCCGACCCCTGGGGCAACCCTTACCAGTACATCAACCCGGGTGTGCACGGCGATGTGGACGTGCTGTCGCTGGGGGCCGATGGCCAGCCTGGCGGTGAAGGGGTGAACGCGGACATCGGCAGTTGGCAGTGAACCGGGCCCCCTCGCTCCACCGCTGCGCGGGTCGCTGCCCCCCGAGGGGGTGCGAATCCCGCTGGGGGCGGCCCGGCGCGGGGTTCCAGGCCCCACACTCCGCCGCTGCACGGGTCGCGCACGCGAAGCGCCTGTCATTCCCGCGCACGCGGGAATCCAGGCACGGTCTTGCCGCCTGCTGACGTTCTGAGAGCACGGGGGCCATGCGCGATCGGACACGGGGTTTCACGCTGCTGGAACTGCTGGTGGTGGTGGCCATCGCGGCCTTGTTGAGCACCGGGGTCGTGCTCGCCATGCGCGACAGCGATGCCGATCTGCTGGAGCGCGAAGGGCTGCGGCTGTCGGCACTGCTGGAATCGGGCCGCGCGCAGGCCCGGGCGGCCGGGATTCCTGTGCGCTGGCAGGCCGATGACACCGGTTTTGCCCTGCAGGGGTTGCCATCGCAAGCGGCAGACGACCGCGACACCGCCACCCGCAACGCCCCGCACTGGGCCTGGCTGGCCGAAGGCACGCAGGCCCGCATAACCCTGCCCTCAGGTGCCACCACCCTGGTGCTCGGGCCGGAGCCCCTGATTCCCGCCCAGGCGGTGGTGCTCGAACGCGGCAACCACCGCCTGCGCCTGCACACCGACGGCCTCGGCCCGTTCGCCGTCGACCCCGAGGCCGCGCCGTGAGCCTTGCCGGGCGGCGGCCCCGGGGGTTCACCCTCATCGAAGTCATGGTGGCGCTGGCGGTTGTGGCGATCGCGCTGCTCGCGGGCATCCAGGCCTCCAATGCCCTGGTGCGCACGGCCGAGCGGCAGGACGTGCAGTGGCTGGCCCAGGTCTGTGCCGAAAACGAGCTGGCCCGCCTGCGCCTGTCCCGCCAGTTGCCCGACACCGGCGAAACCGAAAGCACCTGCGACCAATTGGGGCGCGCTTTCCGCGTGCGGCTGCGGGTACAACCCACCCCCAACCCCAACTTCCGTCGGGTCGACGCCGACGTCGAAACGCTCGACGAGGCCGACACCGTGCGCCTGCTCACCCTGTCCACCGTCACAGGACGCTTCTGATGAAGCAGCCCGTGCGCGGATTCACCCTGATCGAGCTGCTGGTGGCGGTGGCCGCCATGGCCGTGCTCACGCTCATGAGCTGGCGCGCCATCGACGGCATGGTGCGCACCCGCTCGCTCACCGAAGACCGCGGCGAGGCCCTGTCCCGGATACAGGCCACGCTGGGCCAGTGGAAAGCCGATCTCGACGCCCTGGTCGACACCGAGGAACTCACGCCGCTGTCGTTCGACGGCCGCCTGCTGCGCCTGACCCGCCGCGACGCGGCCGACCAGCCGCTGCACAGCCAGGGCGTGCGGGTGGTCGCCTGGGTGCTGGGGCCACCCGAAGCCGACGGCACACCCCGCTGGATGCGCTGGCAGTCGGCCCCGCTGCGCCAACGCGACGAACTGGCCCGGGCCTGGCAGGCCGCCCAGACCTGGTCCGACAGCGGCGCCCTGCCGACCTCGGACGAAGTGCCCCCGGACAGCCCCACCACCGACGGGCCGACCGCCAGCGCGGGCAGCGCTTCCGCTTTGGCCACCCTGCCCGCCACGACCTGGCAGATCTATTACCACCGCGGGCAGAGTTGGGGCAACCCGCTGTCGGCCGAAGGCAGTTCGACGGGCGACGCCACCAGCGCCAGCGATGTGCGCTGGCCCGACGGCGTGCGCCTGGTGCTGGCGCTGCCGGGGGGCCAGGGCTTTGCCGGCACGCTGACCAGCGACTGGGTCCGCCCCACGCTCAAGGCCGGCTCATGAGCGCCTCGCCCCTCAGCCCGGTTTCGCGTCACCGCCACCAGCGCGGCGCCGCCCTGTTGCTGGCCATGCTGGTCGTGACCCTGGTGGCCTCGCTGTCGGCGGCCTCGCTGTGGCACCAATGGAAAGCCGTGGAGCTGGAAAGCGCCGAGCGCCAGCGCCTGCAGGCCAGCCTGCTGCTCACCGGCGCGCTCGACTGGGCCCGCCTGATCCTGCGCGAAGACGCCCGCGGCAACCGCAACAGCGGCAATGCCGACCACCTGGGCGAACCCTGGGCGACGCCCCTGGCCGAAGCCCGGCTGTCCAGTTTCCTGGCCGCCGACCGCAACGACACCGGTGACGACCTGCTGCCCGCCTTTCTCTCGGGCGACATCCAGGACCTGCAGTCGCGCCTGAACTTCCGCAACCTGGTCCGCTCCACGGGCCGCGGCGCCCAGGCGCAGGCCAGCCTGTCCGAACCCGATCTGGCCGCTTTCCAGCGGCTCTACGAAACCCTCGGCCTGCCCGAAGAGGAACTTCAGGCGGCCGCGCGCCGCCTGCTCACCTCGACCCGCAAAGCCCTGAACGATCCGGAGCCCTCGGCCTCACCGCTGATTCCGCAGCGCTTCGCCCAGCTCGAATGGCTGGGCATCAGCCCCCGCAGCCTGCAGCGCCTGGCGCCGCACGTGACGGTGCTGCCCCAGGTCACGACACTGAATCTCAACACCGCCTCGCCGGAAGCACTGGCCGCCAGCGTGCCCGGGCTCGATCTGGCCAGCGCCCAGGTGCTGGCCGTGGTGCGCGCCAACGTGCCCTTCACCAGCCTGGAAACGGTCAAGGCTCGGCTCGGTGCCACGGCAGCGGCGCAGATCACGGCCGACCGCCACAGCGTGCGGACCAGCCATTTTGAAATCCGGGTCCGGCTGCGCCTGGACGCGCTGCGGGTGGAAGAACGAGCCACCGTCGTGCGCAACGGCCTGGACGTGCGGGTGCTCTGGCGCGACCGGGTGCCCTGGCCAGGCAGTTGACGCCCGATCTGGGCCACCCCGCTCACTAGAATGCGCCCAACACCGCCGCCCGACGCCCTCTCGCTCCGCCTGCCCCTGTGCTGATCCTGACCCCCTCCCTTTCGCAGCCCCCACTGGCTCCCGGTGTCCCGGAGGCCTGGGACTGGGTGACGAGCACCGACGGGCGAGAACCTCTGCGCCATGGCAGCGGCCCCCTGGCTTCGGTACCCGACGATCCGGACGTGGTGCTCTGCCTGCCGCCGCGCCGCGTGGCCTGGCACCGCGTGGTGTGGCCCAAGGTTCCGGCGGGCAAATGGCGTGCCGCCCTCGAAGGCTTGCTGGAGGAGCGCCTGCTCGACGATGTGGCCGACACCCACCTGGCCCTGCCGGCCGAACGGCGGCCAGGCCAGCCCCTGTGGGTGGCTGCCTGCCACGCGCCCTGGCTGCGCAGTTGCCTCCAGGTCCTGGAAGCCGCCAACCGGCCCGCAGGCCGCATCGTCCCGCTGATGGCTCCAGGAGCCGGGCCGGAAGGCGTGGAACACTGGGTGCATCTGGAACACGGCCAGCCCTGGGTCGGCACCCGCAGCGCCGACGGTGTCCTTCTTCTGCCGCTGCATGGCACCGAACCCGGCGCACACCCCCGGGAAACGGCCGATGTCTGGCTGGCCGAACCCGCCGCCGCGCCGGCCGCCGAGCAGCGGCTGGGACATGCCGTGGCCCTGCGCACCCTGGCCCAGCAGCAGTTGCAGGCCACACAGTCCGACTGGAACCTCGCCCAGATGGGCTTCAGCCTGAGCAAAGGTGCCCGGCAGCAACAACGGCTGCGGGCCGCCTGGCGCGCCTGGCGCTCGCACCCGGCCTGGCGGCCGGCCCGCTGGGGATTGGCTGCCTTGCTGGTGATCCATATCGCGGGCCTGAACGCCCTCGCCTGGCAGGAACGCCAGCGCCAGCGAGACCAGCAACAACAACTGGACGCGGCGGTGCGTGAAGCGGCCCCGGGCGTGACCCTGGTGATCGACGGTCCCGCGCAGTTGCGGCGCGAAGTGCAACGCCTGCAACGGGCCGGAGGCCTACTGGGTGAGGGCGATCTCGAAACCCTGCTCAACGCCATCGACCCCGGCGAAGCCGCCCAACTGCCGGTGCCCCGGTCGATCGAGTTCGCCAACGGCCGCACCACACTCACTGAATGGAACGGTGACGCCGCCGCCCTCGAAGCCCGCCGCGCGGCCCTGGCCGCCCAAGGCTGGCAGACCCGGCTCGATGGCCCGGCGCTGGTCCTGCAACCCGATACGCCTGCCACCCCATGAGCGCGCCGCCCCTGTCCGCCCGCTGGCAACAGCTTTCGCCGCGCGAACGCGCGGCCGTGGTCCTGGCCGCCGCCCTGGTGGCAGGCGCGCTGGTCTGGTGGTGGCTGCTGGCGCCCGCCCTGAGCGTGCTGCGCCAGGCCGATGAACGCCAGGCTCGCTGGACCGCGCAATGGGACCAGGTTCAGGCCCTGGCCGCGCAGGCGCGCGCCTTGCGCGCCGACGGCACGCCACCACCGCCGCGCGAAGCCAGTGTCCGCGCGCTGGAGCAGGCCACCCAGGCCCTGGGCCCGACCGCCCGCCTGAGCCTGCAGGGCGATCAGGCCACCGTGCAGTTGAACGGCACCGCCCCCGATGCACTGGCGCAGTGGCTGGCGCAAGTGCGCATCAACGCCCGTGTCGTGCCCACCCAGGCGCGCCTGCAACGCACCCCGACAGGCTGGACGGGCCAGGTGCAACTGGCCGGCCCCGGCCTGGAGGCGGCACCGTGACGCTGTCCCGACGGCCGGTACAGGCCGCGTGGATCGGCGGCCTGTGCGGTCTGCTGCTGGCCCTGCTGCTGTTCGCACCGGCGCGCTGGCTGGCCCAGGCCGTGGCGCAGGGCACGGGCGAACGGGTCCTGCTGCTGCAGCCGCGAGGCACCGTCTGGAACGGCAGTGCCCGGCTGGTGCTGGATGCAGGCCTGCAAAGCCAGGACCGCACCACCCTGCCCGGCACGCTGCGCTGGCGCTGGCAATGGGGCTGGCCCGACGGCCGCCCGGCCATCGGGCTGCAGCTCGACGCCGACTGCTGCACCCGTGCCCCGCTCGCGCTGTGGCTGTCGGCCGGCTGGAAGGGCCTGCGCTGGCACACCGGCCCCATCGACACCACCTGGCCGGCCCCCTTGCTGACCGGGCTGGGCACCCCCTGGAACACGCTGCAGCTCGACGGCCAGTTGCGGCTGCAGGCCGACGGCCTCAGCCTGCAGCGCACGGCCGGTGGCCTGCGCCCCCAGGGCCGGCTGACGCTGGACGCGCTCGGCATGGCCTCGCGCGTGTCGACCGTGCGCCCGCTGGGCAGCTACCGCCTGGTGTTCGACGCCGCAGGCGACCGCGCCGACATCGGCCTGCAGCTGCAGACGCTGGAAGGCAGCCTGCTGCTGCAAGGCCAGGGCCAGTGGCGCGGCCAGCGCCTGCGGTTCGTCGGCGATGCGCGCGCTGCGGCCGGCAAAGAGGCCGCCCTGGCCAACCTGCTCAACATCATCGGGCGCCGCCAGGGCGAGCGCTCCATCCTGTCTTTCGGCTGAGCGCCGGAGCGGAACTGCATTGAATTAGGATGACCGCATGAACCGTTTTCGCGAACCCGCCGGCCGCATCTTGGCCTGGGCCGCCGCCACCGGCGCCGCCAGCCTGATCGCGCTGGCCGTGGCACCCGCCGCGCTGGCCCAGGGCCGCGCGAGCGAGCCCGTGGTGCTCAATTTCGTCGACGCCGAGATCGAGGCCGTGGCCCGCACCATGGCCACCATCACCGGCCGCAACGTGGTGGTGGACCCGCGCGTCAAGGGCACGGTGAGCCTGTCGACCGACCGGCCCGTGCCGCCCGCCACCGCACTGAACCAGTTCGCCGCGGCGCTGCGCCTGCAGGGCTTTTCGCTGGTGGACACCGCCGGCCTGTACAAGATCGTGCCGGAGGCCGACGCCAAGCTGCTGGGCAACCCCGTCAACGCCGGTCCCGTGCAGGCGCTCGGCGCGGGCAACCAGATCGTCACGCAGATCTTCCGGCTCAACCACGAATCGGCCAACAACCTGGTGCCCGTGCTGCGTCCGCTGATCGGGCCCAACAACACCATCAACGTCAACCCGGGCAACAACTCGCTGGTCATCACCGACTACGCCGACAACCTGCAGCGCATCGGGCGCATCGTCGCCGCGCTCGATGTCTCCGGCGCCAGCGACGTCGACGTGATCGTGCTGCAGCACGCGGTGGCGGCCGATCTCGCGCCCCTCGTCAACCGGCTGATCGACAGCGGCGGCACGACCGGCTCCGCTGCGGGCGCCCAGGCGGTGGCCGACACCACGTTCAAGACCACCATCGTGGCCGACCCGCGCAGCAACAGCCTGCTGCTGCGCGCGGCCAACCCGGCGCGGCTGGCGCTGGTGCGCTCCATCGTCGCCAAGCTGGACCAGCCCGGCGGCGAAGGCACGCCGGCCGGCAACATCCATGTGGTCTACCTGCGCAATGCCGACGCCGTGTCGCTGGCGGCCACGCTGCGCGCCGCCCTGAGCGCGGCCAGCACCACCACCACCACCACCGCCAGCACGCCCGCCACCACGACGACGGCGACGACCAGCACCACCGCCCGCAACACGGGCACGAGCCAGACTTCGTCGGGCACCAGCAGCGCCGCCACCACGCCGGTGGCCCAGAGCGCGTCGCCGTCGACCGGCGGCCAGATCCAGGCCGACCCGGCGACCAACGCGCTCATCATCACCGCGCCCGACCCCCAGTACCGCCAGCTGCGCGCGGTGATCGACCAGCTCGATGTGCGGCGCGCGCAGGTCTACGTGGAAAGTCTGATCGCCGAAGTCAACGCCGACAAGGCGGCCGAGTTCGGCATCCAGTGGCAAGGCCCGCTGGGCAATGTGGGCAACAACGTGGTCGGCCTGCTGGGCACCAATTTCGGCAGCGGCGGCAACAACATCCTCACCAACACCCTGGCGGTGGCCCAGGAAGACGCGAGCAGCCTGACCGCGCCAGGCACCGGTCTGAACCTCGCGCTGGCCCAGCGCCGCAACGGCGTGTACGTGCTGGGCTTGCTGGCGCGCTTCCTGCAGCAGAACGGCGACGGCAACATCCTCTCCACGCCCAACCTGCTGACGCTGGACAACGAAGAAGCCAAGATCGTGATCGGCCAGAACGTGCCGTTCGTGACCGGGCAGTACACCAACACCGGCAGCAGCGACGGTTCGGTCAACCCGTTCCAGACCATCGAGCGCAAGGACGTCGGCCTGACCCTGCGCGTCAAACCGCAGATCAGCGAAAACGGCACCATCAAGATGACCCTCTACCAGGAGGTCAGCAGCGTGCAGGCATCGTCGGTCAGCTCCACCACCGGGCTGATCACCAACAAACGCACCATCGAATCGACCGTGCTGGTCGACGACGGTGGCATCGTGGTGCTCGGCGGCCTGCTGCAGGACGAGTACGCCGGCAGCCAGGAAAAGGTGCCCGGCCTGGGCGACGTGCCGCTGCTGGGCAACCTGTTCCGCAGCGAAACCCGCAGCCGCAAGAAGACCAACCTGATGGTGTTCCTGCGCCCGGTGGTGCTGCGCGATGCCCGCGCCACGAACAGCTTCTCGCTCGACCGCTACGAGCTCATGCGCGCCACCCAGCAATCGGCCCAGCCCGCACCCAGCGGTGCCCTCAAGGTCAACGAAGCGCCCGTCATGCCGTCCAACGCCCCGGCGGCGCCCGCGCCCGCCGCGCCATGAAGCACCCGCTGCCCTACGCGTTCGCGCGCGAGCACCAGTGGCTGCTGGAAGCGCGCCCCGACGGCCTGACGCTGATCGGCCCGGACGCGGTGGCCGACGAGCCCGAGCTGCGCACGCGCCGGCTCTCGGCGCTGTCGGAAATCCTGCGCCGCCACGACGTGCAGGGCTTCGAATGGCAGCCCCCTGACGCGGTGGCGCAGCGCATCAGCGCGGCCTACGCGCAGGGCGAGTCGAGCGCCGCCATGGTGGTCAGCGAGGTGCAGAGCGACGCCGACCTCAGCCGCATCCTGCAGGATCTGCCCGCCATCGAAGACCTGCTGGAAACCGCCGACGACGCGCCCATCATCCGCATGCTCAACGCCCTGCTGACGCAGGCCGCACGCGATGGCGCCAGCGACATCCACATCGAACCCTACGAACGCCATTCCAGCGTGCGCTTCCGTGTCGACGGCACGCTGCGCGAAGTGGTGCAACCCAACCGCGCGCTGCACGCGGCGCTGATCTCGCGCCTGAAGATCATGGCCGAGCTGGACATCGCCGAAAAACGCCTGCCGCAGGATGGCCGCATCAGCCTGCGGCTGGGCACCCGGGCCATCGACGTGCGTGTCTCCACCCTGCCCGGCGCCCACGGCGAACGCGCCGTGCTGCGCCTGCTCGACAAGAGCGAGAGCCGCCTCACGCTGGAGGCCGTGGGCATGCAGGGCACGGTGCTGGAACGCTTCGAGCAGCTCGTGGCGCAGCCACACGGCATCATCCTCGTGACCGGCCCGACCGGTTCGGGCAAGACCACCACGCTCTACGCGGCCCTGCAGCGGCTGGACGCGAGCACCACCAACATCATGACGGTGGAGGACCCGATCGAGTACGAGCTGCCCGGGATCGGCCAGACCCAGGTCAACGCCAAGATCGACCTCACCTTCGCCGCCGCGCTGCGCGCCATCCTGCGCCAGGACCCGGACGTGATCATGATCGGCGAAATCCGCGATTTCGAAACCGCGCAGATCGCCATCCAGGCCTCGCTCACGGGCCACCTGGTGCTGGCCACGCTGCACACCAACGACGCCGCCAGCGCCGTCACCCGGCTGGCCGACATGGGGGTCGAACCCTTCCTGCTCAGTTCCTCGCTGCTGGGGGTGCTGGCCCAGCGCCTGGTGCGCAAGTGGTGCCCGCAGTGCCAGGGCACCGGCTGCGACCACTGCGGCCGCAGCGGTTATGCCGGCCGCACCGGCGTGTTCGAGCTGCTGGTGGCCAACGACGAACTGCGTGGCCTGATCCACCAGGGCGCCAGCGACGCGGTGCTGCGCGAATGCGGGTTGCGCCACGGCATGCAGCTCATGCGCGAAGACGGCCAGCGCCTGGTGGCCACCGGCGTCACCAGCCCCGAAGAAGTGTTGCGCGTCACGCGCGACTGACCCCCGACACGCGCATGCCCGCCTACGCCTACGAAGCCCTCGACGCCAAGGGGGCGACCCAGAAAGGGGTGATCGATGCCGACACCCCGCGCGCCGCGCGCAGCCTGCTGCGCGACCGGGCGCTGGTGCCGCTGTCGGTGGAGCCGGCCGCAGCCGGGCGGACCGGCAGCGGGCTCAACCTGGTGCTGTGGCAGGCGCGTGTGTTCAACGCCACCGGCCTGGCCGTGTGGACCCGCCAGCTGGCCGGGCTGGTCTCGGCCGGCCTGCCGCTGGAGCGCGCCCTGGCCGCCCTGACCGACGAGGCCGAGGGCGAACCCCAGCAACGCCTGGTGGCCTCGCTGCGCGCCGAGGTCAATGCCGGCGCGCCCTTTGCGCGCGCACTCGGCCAGCACCCCCGGGAATTCGGCGAGACCTACACCGCGGTCATCGCGGCCGGCGAGCAAAGCGGCCAGCTGGCCACCGTGCTGGAGCGGCTGGCCGACGATCTGGAAGCCAGCCAGGCGCTGCGCAACCAGTTGCTGGCCGCCTCGCTGTACCCGGCCATCGTGTCGCTGGTGGCGGTGGTCATCGTGGTGTTTCTGGTCACCTACGTGGTGCCCCAGGTCGCGGGCGTGTTCGCGGGCAGCCAGCGCGCGCTGCCGTTGCTGACGGTGGTGATGCTGCAGCTCAGCGCCTTCGTGCGCCACTGGGGCTGGCTGCTGCTGCTGATCGCCGCCCTGGCCGCTGCAGCCCTGTGGCTGGCGCGACGGCGCGAAGGGCCGCGCCAGCGGCTGGACGCTGCCTGGCTGCGCCTGCCCCTGGTCGGTCGCCTGGCACGTGGCTACAACGCCGCGCGCTTCGCCGGCACGCTGGCCATGCTCGCAGGCGCGGGCGTGCCCATCCTGCGCGCGCTGCAGACGGCCGCCGAAACCCTGGGCAACCGCGCCATGCGGGCCGACGCGCTCGACGCCCTGACCCTGGTGCGCGAAGGCGCCCCACTGGCCACCGCCCTGGCCAGCAAACCCCGTTTTCCCTCGCTGCTGCCCATGTTCGCGCGGCTCGGCGAACAGACCGGCCAGTTGCCCGCCATGCTGCAGCGGGCGGCACAGCAGCTCGGCGCCGAAGTGCAGCGCCGCGCGCTGCACCTGGCCACCGTGCTGGAGCCGCTGCTGATCGTCGGCATGGGCCTGGTGGTGATGCTCATCGTGCTGGCGGTGCTGATGCCGATCATCCAGCTCAACCAATTGGTGAAATGAGCCCCTACCCGACGCCACACCACCACCACGGCGTCCCCCGAAACGACACCGCTATCGGAGAACTCTGAACATGGCTGCAACCCTGGATGGGAAATTGGTGGTCGCGATCTCCTCTCGCGCCTTGTTCGACTTCGAGGAAGAGAACCGGGAATTCGAAAAAGGCGATGACCGCGCCTATATGCGCCTGCAGCTCGACCGGCTGGAGCAGCCCGCGCCACCCGGCGTCGCGTTCTCGCTGGTGAAGAAGCTGCTGGCGTTCAACGATGCCGAGGCGCAGCGCGTGGAAGTGGTGATCCTCTCGCGCAACGACCCCGTGTCCGGTATGCGCGTATTCCGGTCAGCGCAAGCCACCGAACTCAAACTGGAGCGAGGCGTATTCACCAAGGGGAGAGAGCCCTACAAATACCTGCGCCCCCTCAAGGCCAATCTGTTTCTTTCGGCAAACCCCAACGACGTTCGCGCGGCGCTCAACGAAGGCTTTGCGGCAGCAACCGTCCATACCCGGTCGGTCAGAGCCAGCCCCAACTACCCCAACGAAGTGCGTATCGCTTTTGATGGTGACGCGGTGCTTTTTTCCGACGAGGCGGAGCGGGTCTACCAGGCCGAAGGGCTGTCTGCCTTTCAGCAACACGAGTCAAGCAAGGCGGCCTTGCCCCTGCAAGCGGGCCCATTCAAACCTGTTCTCGAGGCCCTGCACCGGCTGCAATCTGAGGGCATGCGCATCCGCACCGCCCTGGTCACCGCGCGCAGCGCACCGGCCCACGAACGCGCGATCCGCACGCTGATGGACTGGAACATCGAGGTCGACGAAGCCATGTTCCTCGGCGGACTTCACAAGGGTGAATTCCTGCGCGAGTTCGAGCCCGATTTTTTCTTCGACGACCAGACCGGCCACATCGAGCACGCCGCACAGCACGTGCCGGCCGGCCATGTCGCCAGCGGCGTCGCCAACGACCAGCGCTGATCCCGGCCGACGTTCAGCCGGCCGCCGCGGGCTTGCGGCCCATCACCAGATCGCGGAACACCGCCGCCTGCGGGGACAGCGCCCGGTCGGGCTGGCGCAGCAGCAGCAGGGTGCGCGAGATCGCCGGGCGCCCCACCGGGCGTGTCACGAGCTGGCGCCACTGGGTCAGCGGCCGCAAGGCGACCGTCACCACCGCCACGCCCAGCCCGGCCTGGGCCAGGCCGACCATGGTCCAGGGCAGCGACACTTCGTGCGCGTAATCGAGCCGGATGCCCGCTGCCGCCAGCCGCGCGTCCAGGTGCTGACGCACCGGATTCTCCGGCAGCGGACCGATCACCGGGAAGGCGGCCACGTGCCGCCATTCGACCGCACGGCGCGTGGCCAGCGGATGCGTCGCCGGCACGGCAGCCACGTACTGGTCGGCATAGAAGGGTGTCGCAGACAGATCGGAACGCACCGCCGTCTCGGTGGCGATGCCCAGGTCGGCGCTGCCGTTGCGCACCAGTTCGTGCACCTGCTGCTCGGGCACGTCGCGCAGGCTGAGCTTCACGCCCGGATGGCGTTCGCTGAATTCGCGCACCAGCGGCGGCAGCAGGAAGGCGCACTGGGCCGACGGGGCCGCCACCGTCAGTTGCCCACGCCCCATGCCCTGGAAATCCCGCGCGCCGGCCACCAGGCGCTCCCAGTCGTTGACCAGGCGGTGGGCGTCGGGCAACAGGGCCAGGCCCGCCGGTGTCAGGCGGCACTGGCGCGTGTGGCGGTCAAAAAGCCGCGTACCCAGCATGGCCTCCAGCCGGCTGATGGCGCTGCTGAGCACCGACTGCGACAGGTTGAGCCGTTCGGCCGCGCGGGTGAAATGCCCCATCTCGGCCACCACGGTGAACACGCGCAGTTCGCGCAGGTAGTCTTTCATGGGCGGGTTTGATTGATCGGTTTTTCAGATCAATTTATACGATTTTTCCCATTTTCAAGGTGTTCGTCCTTGCGTACCGTGCGGACTTCGCTTTCACCCCTCACCAGTTACCCCCATGCCCCTACCCGCCTCCCTGAACCGCCGCCATCTGCTCACCCTGGCCAGCGCCGCCACCTTGCCGGCCCTGGCGCCAGCGCTGCACGCCCGCCCGGCCACGCGCCTGCGCTTCACCCTGGACTGGCGCATCGACGGCCCGGGCGCGATCGTGCTGTTGACGCAGGCGCGTGGGTACTTTGCCGACGAAGGCCTGGACGTGGTCATCGACGCGGGCAACGGTTCGGCCGCTTCGGTGCAGCGGCTGGCGGCGGACACGCACGACATCGGCTTTGCCGACATGGGCTCGCTGGTCGAATTCCGCGGCACGCACCCGGACGCACCCGCCATCGATGCCGTCTACATGCTCATGGACCGCGCGCCGGCCACCGTGTTCGCGCTCAAGTCGTCCGGCATCCGCCGGCCGGCCGATCTGGCAGGCCGCAAACTGGGCGCGCCGGTGTTCGATGCCGGTCGCAAGACCTGGCCCCTGTTCGCCCAGGCCAACGGTCTGGCGCCGGACGCCGTCACCTGGGTGAACGTCGACCCCGCCTTGCGCGAGATGCTGCTGATAAAGGGCGACGTCGACGCCATCACCAGCTTCTACTACACCGGCCTGCTCACGCTGGAAGCCCGCGGCGTGCCGGCCGAAGACCTGGTCACCTTCCGCTACGCCGACCACGGCGTCAGCCTCTACGGCAACGCCGTGGTCACCCGGGCGGCCTTTGCCGCCGCCCAGCCCCAGGCCGTGGCGGGTTTTCTGCGCGCGCTCAACCGCGGCATCAAGGCCTGCGTGGCCGATCCGGCCGCGGGCATCCAGGCCATCCGCCAGCGCGATCCGCTGCTCAAGGCCGACGTGGAAGAGCGGCGCCTGCGTGCGTTCCTCGATCACTTCGTGGCCACGCCCGCCGTGCGCCAGGCGGGCCTGGGCGGCGCCGTGCCGGCACGGCTGGCGTCGGACGTGGCCCGCATCAGCACGGCCTTCGGCCTCCCCCACCCGGTCGACGCCTCGAAGCTGTTCAACCCGGCCTTTCTGCCGGCCCAGCGCGAGCGCCTGCTGTAAGGAGCCCCCATGTCTGGCGATTACCTCTTCAACGCCTGGTACGCGGCGGCCGCATGCACCGACGTCGCCCCCGGGCCGACCGCCCGCACCCTGCTGGAACAGCGTCTGGTGCTCTTCCGCACGGAAGCCGGCCAGGTGGCGGCGCTGCGCGATCGCTGCCCGCACCGCTTCGCACCGCTGTCGCAAGGCCCCGTGCACGGCGACACCCTGGCTTGCCCCTACCACGGCATGCGGTTTGGCGCCGATGGCCGCTGCACCCGCATTCCCGGCCAGGACCGCATCCCCGACGCCGCACGGGTCGATGCCTTCCCGGTGATCGAAGCCTATGGCCTGGTGTTCGTCTGGATGGGCGATCCGGCGCTGGCCGACCCGGCCGCCTTGACGGCCATTGCGCCCTACGGCCAGCCCGGCTGGGGCGTCTCGCGTGGCTACGACCTGTTCCAGGCCTGCTGGCAGAACATCGCCGACAACCTGATCGACCCGGCGCACACCAGCTTCGTGCACCAGCGCACCATCGGCAACGACGCCGGCGACGACGTGCGGGTCACCGCCACCGAAGAGGGCGACGTGATCCGCTGCGGCCGCTGGGTCGACAACGCGCCCCCCGTGCCGGTGGTGCGGCGCTACACGGGACTCCAGGGGCTGGTCGACCGCTGGCAGTTCTACCACTACCGCCTGCCCGGCACCACCTGGGTCGACTTCGGCGCCTTCGAAGCCGGCCGGCCCCACACGCCCGAAGAACAGGACCGCGCGCCCTACCGCGTGCTGTCCTACGCCTTCCTCACGCCCTGCACGCGCGACAGCACGCACTACTTCTCGCTGCAGTTGCGCAACTTTGCCGCCGACGACGAAGCGACCACGCGCGAATTCGAAGCGCTTTACAAGCTCACCTTCGACGAAGACAAAGTGCTGCTCGAAGCCATCCAGCGGGAGGAAAACGCCCACCCGGACCTCACGCCAATGCGCATCGCCTCCGACACCGGGGTGGTGCGGCTGCGGCGGCGCCTGGCCGAGTGCCTGGCGGCCGAACGGGCACACGCTGAAAGGCCCCACACCCACACGGGGTGAACCGCTGCCGGCGCCGCGCGGACCGGCTGCCGCAGCGCTACATTTCTGCCATGGACAGGCACGGGCCCCATCCCCCGGGGCCCGCCGCGCTGCCCGCCCCACGAGGACATCCATGGCACAGCCACCCCAACCGCGCAACCTGCGCGCCTTCGCCCGCCAGCTGGCGGCGCTTGCCCTGCCCTACTTCAACAGCGAAAACAAATGGAAAGCCCGCAGCATGCTGCTGGCCATCGTGCTGCTCAATCTGGGCGCGGTGTACATGCTGGTGCAGATCAATGAGTGGTACCGCGTCTTCTACGACGCGCTGCAGGAAAAGAACCAGACCGTCTTCTGGCAACAGATCGGGCGCTTCGGCTGGCTGGCGCTGATCTACATCGTGATCGCGGTCTACAAGTTCTACCTCACGCAAATCCTGCAACTGCGCTGGCGCGTGTGGATGACCGACCACTATCTGGGCCGCTGGTTGGCCCACAAGGCGTTCTACCGGCTGGAGCTGGCGCGCTACACCGAAGGCAGCGAACGCCTGCCCGACAACCCCGACCAGCGCATCCAGGAAGACCTGAACCTCTTCACCAGCTACACGGTGTCGCTGCTGATGGGCATCTTCAATGCACTGGTCACGCTGCTGAGCTTCGTCGGCATCCTGTGGATGCTCTCGGGCTCACTGACCGTGCCGCTGCCGGGCTTCCTGGGCGGCGGGCAGTGGGACATCGCGGGCTATATGGTCTGGGCCGCCGTGCTGTACTGCCTGGTGGGCAGCGCCATCACGCACTGGATCGGCAGGCCCCAGGTGCGGCTGAATTTCGAGCAGCAGATGCTGGAAGCCAACTTCCGCCACCACATGATCCGCGTGCGCGAGTACAGCGAAGCCATCGCCCTCGACGGTGGCGAACGCGTGGAACGCCAGCAGCTCGACCTGCGCTTCGCCGACGTGATGGGCAACTACCTGCGGTTGCTGAAGAACCAGAAAAGCCTGACCTGGTTCAACAGCTTCTTCGGCCAGGCCGCGATCATCTTCCCGCTGATCGTGGCCGCGCCGCGCTACTTCAGCGGCGCCATCCAGCTCGGCCAGCTCATGCAGATCAACTCCGCCTTCGGCCGCGTGCAGGATTCGCTGTCCTGGCTGGTCGACAACTACATGAGCCTGGCCGTCTGGAAAGCCACCACCGACCGCCTCACCGGGTTCGAGGACAGCCTGGCCCAGCAGGACCGCGCCACCAGCGCCGTGGCGCGCAGCGCACCAACGGGGGCCGCCGCCATCGCGGCGCAGGACCTGAGCATCGGCCTGCCCGGCGGACGCCACCTGCTCGACCACGCCACGCTGCAGGTGGCCCCGGGCGACACGGTGCTGGTGCACGGCCCGTCGGGCAGCGGCAAGTCGAGCCTGTTCCGCACCCTGGCCGGCATCTGGCCGCACGCGCAGGGCCAGGTGCAGATGCCCGCCGACACCATGTTCATTCCCCAGCAACCATACTTCCCCGACGGCCGCCTGCGCGACGCCCTGGCTTACCCGGAATCCGCCGACCGCTACACCGACGAGGCGCTGAAGCAGGCGCTGGACGAGGCCCTGCTGCCGCAACTGGCCGACCAGCTCGACCGCCGCGACGCCTGGGGCCAGAAGCTCTCGGGCGGCGAACGCCAACGCCTGGCGCTGGCGCGTGTGCTGCTCAAGCGCCCGGCCTGGGTGCTCGCCGACGAGGCCACCAGCGCCCTGGACGAAGCGGCCGAGGCCACGCTGTACCAGCGGCTGGTGGCGGCCGTGCGGCGGGCGGGCGGTGGCATCGTGTCCATCGCGCACCGCAGCACGCTGGCCGAGCACCACCGCGTGCGCTGGGCGCTGCGCCCGGAAGCGCCGGAGGCCGCCGCCGCTT